>JABWAT010000051.1 GCA_013360915.1 Bacteroidota bacterium | reverse complement strand
GCCGAGTGGACTATGGCGGCAGTCTTGAAAACTGCTGGAGGCGAAAGCCTCCCGTGGGTTCGAATCCTACTCCCTCCGTATTCTTATTTTCATAGTTTACCGCATTTCATCTGATCATCCTCCCTGTGTAACCCCTCCTTCTCGTGTCCGGAGGGGTATATCTCCTGATAAGAAGAATAATTGCTTGTTTTTCTTTCATTTCCTGATTAAGCGAAGCGAATCCACCAAAGGGATAAATTCCAGGCATGAATATGCACTTTGCAGATTGAGTGTCAGTCGGATACCGTTATACTTACCTCAGCACTGGTATTCAATTCATTATCATCGGCTGTTAACTTCAGGACATACGACCCTGCCGCTGAGAAACTGGCCGTTGTATCAACAGCATTCGCCTCGCCAAAGGTTACCGTGCCCGGTCCACTGACCATACTCCAGATAGTTGTCACTGTTCCAGGTGGATTCGGCAGACCGTCATCCGATACCGTACCATTTAAGATTGCAGTATTTGGTAACGTAATCGATTGATCAGCTCCTGCATTTACTGTGGGCGGCTGGTTCACGATGGGGTTCGATACCACAATGGTTATCTCATCGCTTGGGCTCAATTCACCGTCATCGGCCGTTAGACTCAGCACATACGTACCGGCCTCCGAGAAGCTCGCCGTTGTATCCACGGCATTGGCATCACCGAAGCTTACCGTACCTGTACCACTCACCACACTCCAGGTAGTCGTTATGGTACCGGTCGGTAAGCCATCATCCGTTACAGTTCCATCCAGTGTTGCACTGTCCGGTAAGGTAACCGTTAATTGTTCTACCCCCGCATCTACTGTGGGTGGCTGGTTTATAATGGGCTGTATTACCTCGATGGTTATCTCATCGCTGGGGCTCAATTCACCATCATCGGCCGTTAGACTCAGCACATACATACCGGCCTCCGAGAAGCTTGCCGTTGTATCTACAGCACTCGTATCAGCAAAGGTCACGGTACCCGTACCACTCACCACACTCCAGGTAGTCGTTACGGTGCCTGTTGGTAGACCATCATCCGTTACCGTTCCATCCAGGATTGTACTATCCGGGAACGTAATCGATTGATCTGCCCCTGCATCTACCGTTGGTGGCTGGTTCACGATGGGGTTCGATACTACAATGGTTATCTCATCGCTTGGGCTCAATTCACCATCATCGGCCGTTAGACGCCGTTGTATCGATAGCATTCGCATTGCCAAAGGTCACTGTGCCTGGGCCACTGACCTTACTCCAGGTAGTAGTCACGGCGCCCGGTGGATTCGGTAAACCATCGTCAGAAACACTACCATCCAGAGCAGCGCTTGCCGGTAAGGTAACCGCCTGATCCTGGCCTGCGTTAACTAAGGGAGGTTGATTCGTTTGTCCTCCTGTACTGTATACAACATGGAGCAATGGCGCACCTGCCTGGTCACCATTGTAGGACTTTGCTACCCGTCTGCCAGTGCCTGTAATGATAATCACCAGCGAATTGCCGCTTGACCACCCGGCACGGCTTACAATCTCCTGAATGACTGAGGATATGTTGGGCGTCCTCTGGTTGAGACCAACTTCTTTTTTTATTAGCCAGGCTGCCGGCGACCATGACACTGCAGCCGTTGTTCTTGGTCTGGATGACATGTTCCCGTCAACAGAGGTAAACGCAGCGGCATTATTGGCAGCTTCCCCCTGGATGATCAGCGAGGTTGCATCCGAATGTATCTCATCTGCCTTAAATTGAATATAGGCATTACTAATGGCAGCATCTTTTGGGATATTGATTCCGGTAAAGCGCATCCCTACCTTCTGGTTGCCACTAGAGGTAGAAACC
>JABWAT010000050.1 GCA_013360915.1 Bacteroidota bacterium | reverse complement strand
CTGGGCGCCGATGGGTGTCCGGGCACTGGTGGTTCCTTCAAGCCAGATCTGTATCCAATTTGCATCTCCATTGGATTGATCTAATTCATTGCGATAGATGTATAGTCGGTCCGGTTTGGGCACAAACAAACCGTAGCCAAGAGAAAAATCAATGTCCCCATCCTGATCGAGATCAAACAAGGTAGGAACAGCCGAATAAGATGGTACAACCGTCAGGGAAGTTTCCTTGATATTGGTGTACCACATCTGATTTCTTGAGAACGGTTCTGCAACCAGTATATCAAGTCCTTTTCCACTCGAATTAGGCTTAATTATATCAGGATAGCCATCATTGTTCAGATCAACGAAGGCGGCTTTAACCGTCTGGCAGGTTGAGTCGTAGCCGTTCAGAAAATGCACATCATGGGTTTTATCCTCAAACGGGTGATCATTGTAATTTTTTACCTGCCTGATCCGTTTTTGAAATCGCAGTGCAGAGAAAAATGGGTCGAAACGGATGCGGTCAATCAAACCATTAGAATCAAAATCGAAGTAGTCATTTGGGTCGGTATCCGGCAGATTCCTCAGAATATCGGGACCAACCAGTTTGTAGGTCTTTTTCTGTTGGTCTGAAATGTAATAGTAGGATTGGAATGAAAAGTGGTTGGATCGTTGAAGCCAGGTGACCACATAATCGCGTTTGCCATCGGTATTAAAGTCATGGGTAGAACTAAGGGATAATATTAGCCAGAATTCCTCCATCAGGTAAATATTGAAGTGGTGATAAAGCGACAGGCTGTCAAACCGGGTAAGCTGATTCAGGTAAATTTTGTTTGGTACATAACCAGAAACATCCGAAATGACCAGGTCCAGGGTGCCATCAAAATTGATATCATTAATGTCTTCGGCCATGTAAGGGTACCCGTTTTCCCGCCACCACCCATGAGGAAGGGCCAGGGTATCCTGTATGTCGTAAAACCCGGTTTCATTTCCCAGATAAATAAAGGCCTTACCGGTTAACTTATCACCGTATCCTGCAAGGTCCATAAAGCCATCATTGTTAAAATCATAGGCTTTGTCAAACCCAACAATATTCGGTAAATCGAAGGCGGGCCTATACTCATCAATAATGGATGTGAGGGTGCTGGTTTTCAGGTTAACCCGGTAAACTGCTTCGGGTGCTGACAGTCCCTTAATACCGATATTCCAAATTTGAGTTGAAGGATCCTGCAACTCAACAATATTGATAGCTCCCGGTTTACTCAGATCAATGGGAAAATTAGCAGATATATCTGTAAACGTTTGGGCAAGACAGATCGAAAAGGAAAGGCCAAAGAAAAAGGTAAATAACAATTTCATATATAAAAAGGGGGCGATTGCCCCCGATTGTTTATTTACTCAACGTCATCATACCAGTTGACTGCCCCATGTGGGTGTTGATCTGGTACAGGTAGTTCCCCGAACTAAGTCCATCTGCCAGGAAATGAATCTGATTCAACCCGGGTTCACCGTTAATGGCTTGTGTGCGGACCAACTGACCCAAAACTGAAAACACTCTAAGAGTAATGGGGCCGGGTTCTGACAAGGTTACCACAAACTGTGTGGATGGATTGAATGG
>JABWAT010000049.1 GCA_013360915.1 Bacteroidota bacterium | reverse complement strand
CTGATGACAAAAGAAGCAAAGGCCGTAGAAATCATCACCCACTGGGTGCCTCATGAAGTGTATGGTGTGCCCGGTGAGCCTGATAACAACGGTAAGGTGTTCTTTTCTGGTTTAGGTGCAAAATACATGGGATATCCGAAGCATGAGAATGCTCCGCCTTATCCTGGAAAATACAGCAAGTTCTGGAAGACATTACCTGCATATCGTTATTACATTCCTGATTATATGTACAACAGGGATGAGGTAAGGCCTTCAAACCCAATCAAAGGTACGTTTCAGTTAGAGCAGTGTATTGCATGCCACTCGGTTATGACTCCGGGAATTGTAAGGGATTATAAGAAGAGCGCTCATTCGAGGGCAGAACCGAGCCCAACGGGTTGTGACACCTGTCATGGCAATAACCACCAGAAGCTGACCATGCCGTCATCCAAGGCTTGCGGCACCAGTGAATGCCACGAGACGCAGTACAGCGAGTCTGGCCAGGGTGGTATTGGTTCGCATGCTTCCTGTTCGAGCTTTGCCCAGGTGGAATGCGCATGGTCAATTGAGAGACCGCCAGGGGATACGGCAGGTTGCACATTTTGTCACACCAGCTCAGAAGAAAGGTGCAGCACCTGCCACCAGAGGCATCAGTTTGATCCGAAGGTTGCAAGGAAGGCAGAGCAATGCAAGACATGCCACTGGGGTAAGGATCACAGGGACTGGGAGGCTTATGATATTGGTCTCCATGGTACCGTATATCAGGTGAACAAGTGGGATCCAAAGCAGTTCGACTTCTCAAAGAAGTTGGCTGATGCAGATTATGTTGGTCCAACCTGCCAGTATTGCCATATGAGGGGTGGTCACCACAACGTACAGAGATTCAGCACGGTATATACCAGTATGGGTATGTCCATGGCTGACCGTGGCGCTCCGATCTGGAAAGAGAAGAGGGATCGTTGGGCATCAGTGTGCGACGATTGTCACTCACCCAGGTTTGCAAAGGAAAACTTACAGGCCTTGGATGAATCCGTTAAGGATGCAGGTTTAAAGTATCGTGAGACATTCAAGGTAGCTGAAGACCTTGTCAAGGATGGTGTTGCTGATCCAATGCCAAAAGATCTGTGTCCTGACTGGTCAGGTCAGCATATCTGGAGTTTGAAGATCGGCGCATATCATGATGGTCCTGAATACGGTGGAAAGACTGGTGAGTCAGGTGAGTTCAGGATGTCGAACTGCTCAGATATTGAAAGGCTGTGCTTTGAAAGTGTAGGATACTTCCAGACATACATCTACAAGGGTATGGCACACGGTTCATGGAACGATGCTACGTACTCGGATGGTTCGTTCGGTATGGATCGTTGGTTGGTCAATGTGAAGCAGGATGCTTCTCAGGCAAGGAGACTTGCAGCCATCGAGAAGAAGGTTGGCATTACCTGGGTTCCGGAGAGTTTCTGGAAGACGGGCGAATGGCTTGATCAGTTGACAGGTCCTTACATTGTGAAGAATCACCCTGGAAAGACGATCTTCGATCTGTGTCCGGATCCAGGTTGGTTAGATACGCACCATGCGCCTGCTGAGGAAGTTGAGTACATCAACAGAAAATTGCTGGAGTTAGGCATGAAGGATGGTAAA
>JABWAT010000048.1 GCA_013360915.1 Bacteroidota bacterium | reverse complement strand
TCGAGGTGAAGTGGTCGAAGAATTTCTGGCATTCAGTCAGTGGCAATCCGATCTCTTCACCGTACCGGATCACCGCATCCAGATCATCCGGTTTCCCGGTTGATTTTGCGGTTTTGGCCCCTGTGGGGGCAGATATACCTTCAGGTATATCGGGGGGAATTTGTATTTCTAGGATAGGGGAGTCTGAGGGGAAAGGAATTAAAGGGTCGATTTTAGGGTACACTTTAGGGTTGACTTTAGGGTACACTTTAGGGTCTACTTTAGACCCCCCTTTTTTCAACCCTTTAGGTGTAACCAATGACCATCTGCTAACATCATTCCTACCCTTTCCCCCGGTTGTGAAAACAATCATCCCAATCTGCATTAACCGGTTTCTGGCAGTCCGCAATTCATTCACGGTCAATCCCGTGTTGCCGGCAACTCGTTCGTTCGACTGCTGGAAGGATTCACACGCACCTAATGAATTCATCGCGATCCGTAACAGGTACAGATACAGCTTGGTCTCATTGCCGGTAAATGAATGCACTTCATCGAGTTGCCAAAACCAGTTTAATTGTTCTTCGTAAGTCATGGGGGACACTGGTTGTTAATGGGTGGCTACCTGCTTTTCGCTTTCCATCGGGCGGGTTCCAGGTATGAACTGGACTTCCACATTGTTTTTCTCTATCAACCTTATCCATTCCTCCCGCATCTCCTCTTCGGTTGGTTCTTCAGTCCGGAACAGATCCAGCTGTGCACGTTTGCCTTTGATGAACCTTTTCGTTTCGTCAAAGAGCATGGAAACGATGGCATACATCTCTGCACTCATGGCTGGTTCAGCTTCCTCGAAGTACCTTGGGGTGGTGATCTTGATCCGCTCTGCCATTTTCGGAATAGTAACCATGGCAGTGACATTCAGGCCCTTGACCCCGTTGGTCAGTTTGATCGGTTCGGCCTGAAAGGGGATTTCGGCCTTCATCGCCTGGTTGAACCAATCCTTCAGCAGATTGAATTTTTCCCAGAATCGTGGCTCAGGAACCGAGTTTGATTTGATGGTCAGACTGTCTGTTCCTTCACCCTGATCGTAGGTCACGGTGAGATTTATCCCGTCTGTGCTGATCTCTGTTATTCTCATGGGTTTCCTTTCTGGATTAATCAATCTTCGTTACCGAAAGGATCATCATTTTCTGTATCCTCATTTTGACCATGACCTCTTGCAGGAAGCAATTGGCTGATTTCCCATCTTTGAATTGGTTCGGGTTTGTACTTGCTGGCAAGAGCCCGACACACAGATTCTTCGATCGGATTTAAGGCATATACAGCCTTGACGTTTATTAGCCGCGTAATCGATGGTTTTTCGGACTCACCTTCGAATACATCCACCCTTAACAGTTCTGGAAACAACGACGGTTGTACCAGTCCTGCGACTCGTTGATGCCCGAATAATTCAACGAGGCACCATTCTCTGAATTCTTGTTTGTCTTCCCGGTTGGAGTTTATTGCCGGTTGATTAATCCGGCTGCTTTCGGTCATGGGTATAGACAAGGCGACCGTCAGAAAGAACAATCCACTCATTCAGGCTTTGTTGGGTGGGCAGGATTCGAACCTGCAGGCTACCAAATGGTCAGTAAGAAATCGGAGGCCAACGACCCTCCTGCACTTCTGATCTGTGCGGCTACCTATTCCGCCACCACCCATTTTCACTTATTTATTCCGCTTGAGAGAAATCCAGATAGTAGGATTTCCCCTGTTCGAAGAAGCTGGCAGCAGGCACATCCTTATCAATGGCAATTGACAATGAGCCTGCAGGAGTATGTCGTGTGAAATCTGCATTTTCTCCTTGGTGCCCATAGACAGCATGGAGATGTGCGGTTTTATTGTCATCGTTTTGGAAAACTGAGTGACAGAAAAATTTTGCTCGTACCTTCATTTTCGATTCCTTTTATTTTGTGTTTGAAAAATTGTCAGATCCACACCCACTGCAAGCAGTCTTCCGGAAATAGGGCCATTACTGACCGGGCCGTGCTTTTTTCATGTCCGCCGACAATGCTCCCGGTGCGGGGTTCGAACCCACCTTTTCACCACTTGAAACCGGGATGACCGATTGGGTCAATTCTGGAAACCAGGCACCGCAATTGGTAAGGAGGATACCGTTGCGGTAAGGAGGATACCGTTGCGGACTGACTTTACTTCGACTGCCATTGAACCCCACCGATCGGTTACGATTACCATTTGTTTACGCTTTACCTTCTGTCCCAGGAACTGCATCAGTCCGGACCAGTTTCATCCATCTGCCGGGCATGTAAACGCCCATGTAGAATGTCACCACCTGAATGGCTTCAGCTTCAATGGGGATATCCTCATACCACCATCTGCGTTCTGTATATCCATCCGGGAATCGGAGAATGAATCGGGCGGCATCCGGCTTGTTTAACAACTTCCGGGCTTCTGTCCGATTGATTTTGAGTGATGGAGAAATCATACCGGCATCACCCAGATAATTGCCGAAACCAGGTCAGGGTATTTCACCTGAAGGGTCTTGCCTGCCTTTTTTGCGGTTGCCTTGGCCGCCATGATGGCAAGGGAAATTTCCTTCTTGTCCTTACCTGTAATCTGCAAGCACCCATCAGTTGTATTGGTCACGAATTCACGCAGATCCCGATATTTCCCACCTTCATGAAACTTTCTGATGGTGTCGGCCTTTTCAAAGGCTTCGTATGTAACCTTTTTCAGTTGCATCATTTGTCTCCTTTCGGAATGGTGATATTCAGGTTGCCTTTTTTTATGTCGACAACGACTGCTGTTCCGTCCTTCTCTTCCAGCTTTTTCATAGCCTTCAGGAGCTCTTTGTCCTCGCTGTGTTTCCGCTTCATATCCTCTTCGGCTAACTGGACCGTTTCCGTGTATTGGTACACGTTGGTTGGCCGGGCGGTCGTGATCTTGCACCCATCTACAATCACATCTTCACCCTTCGGTTGTGTGCTTGCAAAAGCGTATGCCTGTTCTTCGGATATTGCTCTCAATTCTTCGGCGAATACTGATAGTTTCTTTGAGAAAACCGCGAGATCCACTGACCGGAATTCAGTCAGGAAGGATTCAGAGAACAATTTTGCCACTGTCCGGATGTCCTTTTCGGTTGAGCATACCTGGCCCAATT
>JABWAT010000047.1 GCA_013360915.1 Bacteroidota bacterium | reverse complement strand
TAGGCCTGGAGTGCCACGAACGAGTTGAGGTACTCCGAAATCTGGTACACAGAGTTTATTGAAGTGCCGTATTACTATCGGGGTCTCAGGCTGGGCGGTCGGGCTTGGGCGGTTCCCGAGCGGAGCCGAGGGATGGTGACTTTTGAGCCGACAAAAGTCACCCTGCGGAGCAACCGAGACTAGCAGGTTTCTCTATCACCAGGGTCTAAAATCAAATTCCCCAACCTCCTCAACCTCCCCACCAAAGCCACCTTTTCTGGTGTAACGATTGAATGGATTTACACCGCCTCGGGTGCTAAATTGGCGAAGACCGGTTACTACCAGAAGTAGCTTTCAAATTTTGTACCCCTCCTTTAAATCACCAGTAGTCATGAAAAGTGATCAAATCGAAATATTCCGGACGTCGGATGGTCAGATCCATGTCAATGTGACTTTCCGGGAGGATACCGTTTGGTTGAACCAGGAACAACTGAGTCAGTTGTTTGGCAGGGATCGAACGGTGATCGGTCGTCATCTTGGAAATATCTTCAGTGAAGCGGAATTGACGGAGGAACTGGTATGTGCAGATTTTGCACATACCAGTTCGCATGGGGCAATGAAGGGACGAAAGCAAACAAAAAGTACGCGGTATTACAATCTGGACGTGATTATTTCTGTAGGATACCGGGTAAAATCAAAACGGGGAGTGGAATTCCGGCAATGGGCAACTCAACGACTCAGGGAGTTCCTCGTACAAGGTTATGTAATCAATGAGAAGCGTCTGGCTCAAAAGGAAATGGTCGTTCAGCACCTCCGGACCGGGATTCAAATTCTGAGTCGTGCCATAGAAGAAAGGGCTCAGGAACCGGGAAAGGAATGGCTTCTTCAGTATGCTCAGGGGTTAACCCTTCTGGATGATTACGATCATGAAAATCTTGACCCTATCGGTATCAGTAAACGCGAAGTAAATTATCCTTCATTGGAAGCCTATTACGAAATCATCCATCAAATGCGGAGTGATTTTGAGTCTGAAGTATTTGGGGTTAAGAAGGATATGAGTTTTGAGAGTGCCGTTTCTCAGATCTCGCAAAGTTTCGGAGATGATGATGCCTACCCCAGCATCGAGGAAAAAGCGGCAATGCTTCTGTATCTGATTACTAAAAACCATGCTTTCACTGATGGAAACAAGCGGATTGCTGCCGCCTGCTTTCTGTTATTCTTAGAGAAAAATCACCTGCTGACAAATAAAGATGGTAAGCAAATCATTAGTAATGATGCGCTTGCCAGTTTGACACTATTGGTCGCCGCCAGTAAGCCTTCTGAAATGGCTGTTGTAAAAAAACTGATCATCAGCGTTTTAAACCGGAATCAATAAAAACCTTACAAAAACCTGTCGTGTCTTATACGTCGGAAAGCATGGTGTTTTTCCCAATGGTGATCAACTTTCTTTAAATGAAGGTAGCAAAGCACTTCGACAGACTCTCGAAGCAATCTTACGGCATCGAAACGCACTTGTGCTGAGCCAGGTCGAAGTAGAATCGCCCCCATCCCGCTTACCAGATAGTTTGATGCGCATGGTACTGTGAAGACAGAAAACCATGAGTGATTCACAAAATATCTGAAAGCTGCGATCTTTCCCACCCACACCGCCCGCCGATGCCGGGGCCACCCGCGAATGCAAAAGTTCTTTGTTTTATTGTATGTTTTGCCGCCTACAGTCCGTTGGCGTAGAAAACAAACGAAGGACCGATCAGAAG
>JABWAT010000046.1 GCA_013360915.1 Bacteroidota bacterium | reverse complement strand
CCGCGAGATCCACTGACCGGAATTCAGTCAGGAAGGATTCAGAGAACAATTTTGCCACTGTCCGGATGTCCTTTTCGGTTGAGCATACCTGGCCCAATTGGACCAGGCTTTCTTTTACCTGGATACCGTTCATTGAGCACCCCCGAAAAGGGACTCAAAGGATTCTTTTTCGTCCGGCTGACCATCTGGTACTGTCTCCCGGTTCTTCCCGATCTCCTCTTCCAGTTTCCGGATAATCCGGATTGCAGCTTCTGCCGTTGGCTGTGGGTGTTTTTTCAGATAGTCCCGGGTGGTGTTTACTGTTTCGATGGTGAGGAAGTCTTCCTCGCGAAGCAGGTCCCCGATCCGAGTCAATTGATCCTCTGAGGCAAGTTGTTTCGGCAGGACATTCGATTGAACCGGTGGCGGCGTTGGCTTCTGTGGCTCCGGTTTGGCGGGTTGCTGAATGGGTTCTGTCCCATCATTCAGCCACCGAAGTAATTGGTGCCCGATATCCTCAGTGATCAGGAAATCTTT
Organism: Bacteroidota bacterium; assembly: GCA_013360915.1. Taxonomy (NCBI): domain Bacteria; kingdom Pseudomonadati; phylum Bacteroidota; species Bacteroidota bacterium. The sequence continues at coordinate 1,238 of JABWAT010000046.1, read as the reverse complement.
GCCATCAAAGAGGGAAGTCCGGTCTTTTGATACACTGGCCAGATGTCTCTGGTTCAGGTCAAAAACCACTGTGAATTCATAGTCCACTGAGTCCCGCTGAATTGGAGCGGTACCCTTTTTCTCAATGGTCATTTTCCCGGTCTTTTCGTCCTTTCCGGTTTCATAATTGGCCTTGCTCCGCATGGTGGCAATTATGTGTGCTTTGCTCTTTAACATGGCATTGATGAATCGGTCGTGACGTGGGGTTACCTTGCCCCATGCGGTGTAGGAATTCCCACCGATTTTATCCACGATCTGAAGGCATCCACCTTCTCCATTCCATTCATGTGAAATGGAATCAATGATGATGACCCCATAACCTGCCTTTTCCGCCATTTCAATTGCCTCAATGAAGCGCTCAGGCTCGTAGGGTGGTTTCAGATCAAGCACATCGAATTCAAACCGATCGGCATACAGGGATGCTGACCCGTGTTCGGTGTCGATGACTGCAATCCGTTCGCCCATTGCCTTTGCTAAAAGCAGTGAGCTGAAGGTTTTTCCGGATCCACTGGCGCCTTCCAGTGCTAACCGGAGTTTCTGTTTTGCCTTAATGGCTTTCTGGAACATGATTACTCCTATCTTTCGGGTGGTCGTTTAATGTCTCTTCGTCAAGCTTGTCCAGACAGTCGGAGCAGATGCGCTCGTCGGTGTCCATTTGATCGGCCGGAATCGGCCATTCACAGATGATGCATGTGAATTCACTCATTGTTATCCTCACCTTTCCTCATTTTGATTTCAAGTGCGGCTGTAATTGCTCCGCCAAGGAGAAGAACCCCGGCGGCCATGAAGGCCAACTCGTAGGTTTCCCGGGCTGCCAGCCAAAGGCGCCAATCGGTCATCAGGTCGTTCATTTCCGTCCTCCGAAATGTCTGTCCAGGGTTTCCATTGCGGATTGAACCAATTCCAACCGCTCCTTGTATTCCGGCCCTTGGTAGGTATCCATTTCGGACTCCACACAGAGGGAGCACCGGAAGGGATCGAACTTGTCTCTCTCGTTCTCAGAGTAGTGAGTGTGGCAGTTCGTGCAGTAGTCTTCCGGGTCGAACTTTGGTTGCCCGGCTTCTTCCATCAGGTTGTTGTAAATCGGGAGGATCGCTTCTTCTGTCCCTTCCATACTCACCGTGTGGTATAATCCGTCACCACGGATAATTGAGAACTCGATCACGTGTATCATCACGTCATTGAGTGCGCTTGCCTTG
>JABWAT010000045.1 GCA_013360915.1 Bacteroidota bacterium | reverse complement strand
CCGCGAGATCCACTGACCGGAATTCAGTCAGGAAGGATTCAGAGAACAATTTTGCCACTGTCCGGATGTCCTTTTCGGTTGAGCATACCTGGCCCAATTCGACCAGGCTTTCTTTTACTTGAACTCCATTCATGGTTTGCCTCCGAAAAGAGCCTCAAACGATTGGCTGTCGTCCGGCTGACCATCCGTGACAGTCTCCCGGTTTTTCCCGATCTCTTCCTCCAGCTTTCGGATGATCCGTATGGCAGCCTCTGCTGTCGGCTGTGGATGTTTTTTTAGATAGTCCCGGGTGGTGCTTACAGTTTCGATGGTGAGGAAGTCTTCCTCGCGAAGCAGATCCCCGATCCGAGTCAATTGATCCTCTGAGGCGAGTTGTTTCGGCAGGACATTCGATTGAACCGGTGGCGGCGTTGGCTTCTGTGGCTCGGGTTGAGCTGGTTGCTGAATGGGTTCTGTACCATCATTCAGCCAATCAATCAGATCCTTCCCGAATTGTTCCCCGGGTTTCTCTATGATCTGATCCTGGTATTTTCCTGTCCGGTCCTTGATCACCTGAGCAATGTGCTCGGTAGACAGTTCGATCAGCATGTCGAACTCATACTCGATGCCCTTTCCTTGCTCAGGAGTAAGCCCAACCCGTATTGGGCGGGATTTCCCGTTCTTATCAGATTCAGTCGTCCACTCGGTCTTACTCCGCATGGTTACGATAACATGACCAGGGAAATTCAGGATGGCGTCCACGAACCGTTTCTGCTTTGGAGTTCCCTCGCTCCATGCAGACCAGGTGTTTCCTTTGTACTTGGTGGAAGCCAGTTTATCGATTTCTTCAAGGAGCTCTTGCCATGCATGGCTCATTGAATCGATGATTAGAACATTGTACCCGGTCTTTGCCGCGCCAGTCATGTAACTGATGTACTCATCGATGGTTTTTCGATCGAGGCTTGCCGTATCGAAATCAAACCGATCAGCATACTTTGATGCGCTGTTTCGCTCTGAATCAATCAGTGCGATTTTTCCACCGATTCCGGTTGCCATCCGGAGTGAGGTGAAAGTTTTTCCGGCGCCGGATGGTCCGAAGACCGCGAGCCGGAGTTTGGATTTTGCCTTAATGGCTTTCTGGAACATGATTACTCCTATCTTTCGGGTGGTCGTTTAATGTCTCTTCGTCAAGTTTGTCCAAACAGTCGGAGCAGATGCGCTCGTCGGTGTCCATTTGATCGGCCGGAATCGGCCATTCACAGATGATGCATGTGAATTCACTCATTGTTTCCCTCGTCTTTCCGCATTTTGATTTCAAGCACGGCGGTGATTGCTCCGGCCAGGAGCAGAACCCCAGCTGCCATGAATGCCAGTTCGTAGGTTTCCCGAGCGGCCAGCCACAACCGCCAGTCAGTCATCAGGTCGTTCATTTCCGTCCTCCGAAATGTCTGTCCAGGGTTTCCATCGCGGATTGAACCAACTCCAACCGCTCCTTGTATTCCGGCCCTTGGTAGGTGTCCATTTCGGAAGCCACGCAGAGGTAGCACCGGAAGGGATCGTTCTCGTCTCTCTCGTTCTCAGAAAAGTGAGTATGGCAGTTCGTGCAGTAGTCTTCCGGGTCGAACTTTGGTTGCCCGGCTTCTTCCATCAGGTGGTTGTAAATCGGGAGGATCGCTTCCTCTGTCCCTTCCATACTCACCGTGTGGTATAATCCGTCACCACGGATAATTGAGAACTCGATCACGTGTATCATCACGTCATTGAGTGCGCTTGCCTTG
>JABWAT010000044.1 GCA_013360915.1 Bacteroidota bacterium | reverse complement strand
ACAGACAGCTCATAGATACCTGGTTGACCGATGGAATAGGAAATGGTGGTTTGCGGGTTGAATGGATTGGGATAATTCTGCCCCAGTGTAAAGGTTTCTGGCCTGGAATAATCGTTGATTCCTGTGTAGGTATCGCCTTCCCGGATGACCAATCGCTGATTGGCAGGAACGTTCAGGAGGGTATCCCGCATACCTGAAGGCCAAAGAACGATAATCGAATCAACGACCGTGCGGTGACGCAAGCCAAAATGTTCCATATAGCCATTCACCGGATTGTTACGATATTCTCTTGCCTGGCGCCACCAGAATCCGCCGGTAGTATCAGTATTTACCAGAATAATTTGAGCGCCAATGGGTGTTCGGGGACTTTTGGTTCCTTCCAGCCAGAGTTGAATCCAGTTGGCATCTCCATTAGATACATCAAGATTATTCCGGTAGATCCTTTGTCTGTCCGGTTTGGGGACGAACAGATCATATCCAATGGAAAAATCCAAATCCCCATCCTGATCCAGATCAAACAAGGCAGGGACAGAGGAATACGAGGGTAAAACCGTCAGAGCAGTTTCCTTGATATTGGTGTACCACATCTGATTTCTTGAGAACGGTTCTGCAACAAGAATATCGAGACCAGTACCACTGAGATTGGGTTTAATAATATCTGGGTAACCATCATTATTAAAATCGGCAAATTTCGCTTGGGACGTCTCACAGGTCGTATCGTATTCATTAAGGAAATATACATCACGGGTTTTATCTTCAAACGGGTGATCATTGTAATTTTTTACCTGTCTGATCCGTTTTTGAAATCGTAGTGCAGAGGAGAATGGTGCAAACCGGATCCGGTCAATCAATCCATCGGAATCGTAGTCAAAATAGTCATTTGGGTCGGTATCCGGCAGATTCCTCAAAATATCGGGACCAACCAGTTTGTAGGTCTTTTTCTGTTGGTCTGAAATGTAATAGTAGGATTGGTACGAAAAATGATTGGATCGTTGACGCCAGGTGACCACATAATCGCGTTTGCCATCTGCATTAAAGTCATGGGTGGAACTCACAAACATGAGTTGCCAGAATTCCTCCATCAGGTAAATATTGAAGTAGTGATAAAGCGACAGGCTGTCAAACCGGGTAAGCTGATTCAGGTAAATTTTGTTTGGTACATAGCCAGAAACATCCGAAATAACCAGGTCAAGGGTGCCATCAAAATTGATATCATTAATGTCTTCTGGCATGAAGGGATACCCGCTTTCCCGCCACCAGCCATGAGGAAGGGCCAGGGTATCCTGGATGTCGTAAAAAACGGTTTGATTTCCCAGATAAATAAACGCCTTACCGGTTAATTTGTCACCTGAGCCAACCAGGTCCATATTCCCATCATTGTTGAAATCGTATGGATGACCAAACCCCACGATATTCGGATAGTCGAATGCAGTTTTATACTGCGAACTGATTTCTGAAACCTGATTTGTCTTTAAATCGATAATATACACACCGGAAGAAGAATGAAGTCCCGTAACATTTACTTCCCATATTTGAACAGATGGGTTGTTGGTTTCCCTGATTGCTATCCCACCTGGTTTGTATAATTCAAAAGGAAAAGATCCAGCAATCTCTGTAAATGTCTGACTGTATGAAACTGTTATTTGAAATAAAGAGAGAATGGTAAAAATAAACTTCATAATGAAAAAAGGGGGCGATTGCCCCCGATTGTTTATTTACTCAACGTCATCATACCAGTTGACTGCCCCATGTGGGTGGTGATCTGGTACAGGTAGTTCCCCGAACTAAGTCCATCTGCCAGAAAATGAATCTGATTCAACCCGGGTTCACCGTTAATGGTTTGTGTGCGGACCAACTGACCCAAAACTGAAAACACTCTAAGAGTAATGGGGCCGGGTTCTGACAAGGTTACCACAAACTGTGTGGATGGATTGAATGG
>JABWAT010000043.1 GCA_013360915.1 Bacteroidota bacterium | reverse complement strand
ATCATGAGAGCGTTGTGCTCTTCACATACAAAGGTCCGGACTTTGGTACAACCGGTCTTTTCAGGATGGTATCGGTCTGTAACAGGTTGTAACGGGGAGGCGGAGCCTTATCTGCCAACTCATACGCATAGATGGTGGGATTGATGACCGGTCCGGGGTGGAAAGAATTCGTTTTTACTCATTTCTTTCTAAGGGTTTTCAACTTCTTTTCAGCCTGCCCGATACTCGCAATAAATTGTTTTTCTACGTCAGACAGTTCCTGTTCCGGTTTTCTTTTGTAGCTTGTGTATTCTGCCAAAGCTTTTTTCTGTGCGATTTCTGCCGTGATTTTTCCTGCATGGGAAAGTACTTCTTGTCGGCTCATTTTGATGAATCCGTCCAACACTTCAATCCAATCTTTCATGTGCATGGGCTTGCGCTGCATGGCATTGATTTCAGCAATATCCAAATAAGCTGAAACCATGCGATTGAGAATGGCCAACTCTTCTTCCGATAAGTAGTTTTTTGCCACTCCGATTTCCTGCTTCGTTGGCTTATTCCCTTTGAAAGCCGTCAGGCCCATGAAGGGCAAAGCCGAATTTGCCCGCTGAAAAATGACCTCAGCGGCCGTGTGCCCGTGAGCTGCCCAATGCAATTTATTTTGTACCGTTTGAAAAAACTGTTGTGTGACGCTTGCCCGTGGGTCATAGTCAATGCTGGTGGCGTAAATTTCAAGGACTTTCCGGTAAAAAACCTTTTCAGACGAACGGATGTCGCGGATGCGGTCGAGCAGTTCCTCAAAATAACCGCCACCCTGCTTCAATAAGTCGTCGTTCATCGTGAAGCCCTTAATGAGGTACTCTCTCAGCCGCTCGGTTGCCCACATCCGGAACTGTGTACCCCGCAAGGATTTTACCCGATAGCCTACCGAAATCACCACATCAAGGTTGTAATGTGCTGTGTTGTAATTTTTACCATCAGTGGCAGTTGTTCGGAAATACCGAACAACTGAATCCTCTTGCAATTCACCCTCTTCAAAAATATGCTTGATGTGTTCGCTGATATTGGACTTGGAAGATTGAAACAGGTCCACCATATCCGCTTGCGTGAGCCATACGGTGTTGTCGGTAAGTTGCACCTGTATGTTGGTGCTTCCATCTTCGGTTTGGTAGATCAGTAGTTCACTCATTGTCAGAATCAGGGTTTACCAGATGGATGGTTTTTCTGGATTTTATTACTCGTTCTAGCACTTCGGACTTTTGTTTGGTTTGCAACTGTATTGTTTTGTGCGTGGACTGTTTTTTTCTTGTCTTCTTGCAGCAAAATTACCGCAGATGTTGGTTTTTCCTCGCTTTTGGATAACGTTTTGCCTGTTACCCAACTCGATTAAGATGCCAAAAAGCCCCTGAAAATCAAATACCCGGCCAGGGATGGGGGATACAACCGTTTGCAAAAAACGACAGACCGGTCACCGGGCAATCCGGAAACCAGTCTGTCATCTGGCTTAGTCGGTCAGCCGGCGGTTGATTTTCTCCATGGATTTTTTCAGGTCTGCACGCTGCTCGGGGGTGAGAATGGCATACAGATCGGCAAATCCCTGACTGATGGCCGGAATGGCTTTGCTCATTTCATCGCGGCGGGCATTCAGGTTCTCGGTCAGACGGGCTGCATCGACTTTATCGGCCTGAACCTGGCTGTACAATTCGGACCAGGCATCCATCCGTGCCTTTTTCAGATCGGGCACCTGTGACTGCACGTTCAGGACGATGGCTTTCACTTTCACTTCCTGATCCTTCGTCAGATCGAGCTCATCCGAGATTTTGTCGGTGATCCAGTCGGCGCGTTCTTCGGGGGTGGATGGACGGTGATGACAGCCAACAGCCATCATGCCACCCAGTACGACGGGAATAACCGGAATGAACCAGCGTGATTTTCTTCCAAACATGATTGTATCTCCTTTGTTATGTGAATCATGAGAGCGTTGTGCTCTTCACATACAAAGGTCCGGACTTTGGTACAACCGGTCTTT
>JABWAT010000042.1 GCA_013360915.1 Bacteroidota bacterium | reverse complement strand
ACCGGCAGACTGGGCAAAGTAGGCGTTGGCCGAATTTCCCACGTAGATGGATTCCGTCGGCTTCTGGAAAACTGGTTTCCGGTAAGCGCTTTCGGAGATGCCTTTATCTGCAATTGCAACAGCCTTCGTCCCGTCGTTACCGGCAAGGGCGGCAACAGATAAAATTAAAAAGGCCAACGTCACGATCCACCGATTCATAAGACCTCCGATTGTCAATAAACCGAAAAGCACTGGAATAAATAATTCTTAAGGTAATGTACCGGTTTGCAGAGAAAAATACAAGACCCTCCGGAAAGAATCTGCAAGGGCGTAGCCCTGACATCTTTTACCAACTGTCTGTTGCGATGTCACCGCTACGCGGCTCAATGCTTCCTGTATGCACTTCCGTGCTACGAAGATGTCACCACTACGTGGCTCAAATTCCTTTATAGCAATCCCTTAAAGGCATTTCATCTTAAACCCCGTAGGGGTGACAGTATTGTAGAAAACCCAAATAAATCCTAAAACATAAAACCCCGGAGGGGTGTCATTATTGTAGAAAACCCAAAAATATCTTACAAAACAAAACCCCGTAGGGGTGACAGTATTGTAAAAAAAAAGCCGGATCCCCTTGCAGGAATCCGGCTTTAAGAGGATTAAACCCCGATTGGCTTATTTCGCAAATACCATCTTGATGGTTTCGGTGAAATTGCCAGCAGTCATCTTAACCAGATAAGAACCGGTTGCCAGGTTGTTAGCCTGGAAGTTAACCGAGTGCAGACCAGCAGATTTAGCATCGTAGTTGAAGGAAGAAACAACCTGACCCAGAACGTTGTAAACGGTGAAGTTCACAACACCAGCCTTCGACACGGTGAAAGGAATCATCGTGCTTGGGTTGAATGGGTTCGGATAGTTTTGCAGCAGACGGAATTCCTTGGCATCAGCCAGGTTACCATCATCAACACCTACCCATTCCTTAGCTGCGAAATCCCAGTATCCTTTACCAGGAGCTTCATAGCGGGAAGGTTGGATATCACCAAATTGAACGTTAACGGTGTTAACATCTTTGGCGAACAGGTTAGCCATGTGGTTGTTTCCGAAGCCAGCTTCGTTATCAGCACCGCCGATACCGAATTTGTATTCCTGAGAAATGATCGCAGTTGCTTCATAAGGCAGTGTAATGGTCCAGATGTTGTCACCGGCCACTTTATCACCCTTGGTAGCACCATCATCGCTCATCTTGCGGGCTTCGCCGAGGGCGATTGAATTCCATCCACCCCATGAACCGGTAGCAGGTCCATTGATGTAGAGAGGATGCTCAGCAATGTTTGCTGCAGTAATGACAAGACTTCCGCCCTGAATGTCATTCAGAGAGCCAGCACCCAGTGTTACGAAAGAAACAGCAGGGTTCAGGTTAGCTTCGATAACCAGCGAGGTAGCCACGCCAACAGGGTTGGAGTTCTTGAAGAACGGCATCCGGTGTGTGGATACTGCATCGTCCAGAAGATCAGAAGCAGTCAGGGTTCCTGTCAGTTCAGCAGGAGTAGGAATTTTACGGAACTTCGGACCAGTGGTTGTTCCGGTTTCATCGAAGTTATCGAAATAGAATTCTTCCTGATCGATGTTGGCATTCACTTTATAGTATTGATAAGCAACATACTTGTTATTAATACCAGGGAAAGAGTCCAACAGACCAGTGTAAACTGTTCCGAACAGAGGAGCATCAAGTGTTAACTCAGCAACTTCGTTTGATGAACCAGCATAGCCAGCCCGTACCACAACGTTATCGGTAGCAGGATCAAAACCATTGGTATTAATGGCATTGAACAGATCTACTTCAAAGTTGATGTCATATTTAGCTGTTGGTTTAACAGGTTCAGGACGTTTGTTTTCCCACCATACCCAAGCGAGGGTGGTGTCATTTCCGGAGAGTGTTACCTTGCGGTTGGAGATTTCTTCCCAAGTGGTTGTACCGCCAGAATTGAAGGTGAATTTGTATTCACGATTTCCGGTCTTGGATGGATCCACAAGAACGGTACGGCTGTAGAAATGCTTGTCAGCTTCATACATACCAGCGCCGCAGCAGAGGTCATCATGACGGACTTCAGGATACAGACGTCCTTCAGGCAGAACGGACCAGCTGTCATCCAGCATGGAACCACGTACATACACTTCTGCAGTTTCGCGTGGGAAGGTTTGAAGACCTTCAAAGTTTACACGGAAGTGAACGGCCATGTTATTGGTTTCGCCCTTGGCAACTTCAAGCGGATTCCAGGCAATGCTACGGGTGATGGTGTCACCAGTAACAGGATCCGGATATTTCACTTTCAGACCAGAGGTGAATACTTCGATGGTTTGATCACCGGAGATATCAAAAGGAGTGAACTCAGCGCGATCCCATCCGGTACCGCTGTTAGTGGAAGTTACCACTTTGGCCCATCCACCAGAGTTGCCCTGATCTGTGGTCAGAGTTCCCATCCAGTAGTCACCACCAATGTTGGTCAGCTTCACACCATTGTCATAAGACCAGTCACCGAAGATTCCACCACCACGGATGGAAACAGTCGAGCCGTTATCGGCAGCAACGGTATCCTGAACGAAAGCAGTGTTCACGATAAAGGTCAGGGTTCCGCCAGCTTGTCCGCCGGTATATTCAGGCAGTTCAATCTGAGGTCCGAGGTAGTAAATAGCAGCAGGGTTGGTTCCGGCTACAACAGGAGGATCTCCGGTGGTACCGAAATCTGTCCACATCAGGTGAGCCTGG
>JABWAT010000041.1 GCA_013360915.1 Bacteroidota bacterium | reverse complement strand
TGTTGAATCAGCACGCGGATTCTTGAAAAGAGCATGGGCATCCTCCAAATCCAACATCTACTGGGTGGGAACCAATGGCTCCATCACGCATTATGACGGGAAAAATTTCAGGTTGGTGGAAAGTAACACCAACTATCCATTAAAAAGTATTACAGGAAGTTTGAATGGTATGCTATACATAAGTGGCACGGATAGTTTCACAGGAGAAACGGTTCTTCTTGCCGGTAATGCTCAAACATCCTTCACCATCTTAAATGACCTGTCATTTAATACCAACCAACCCGTTTACTCCGTTTTGTTGACTACACCAGATCATTTACTTATTGGTTCATACGACAGAACCCTTAATTTCGAATTGGCCACGTCCAAACCTCTTGCTCCATCTTTGATTGGCGCCTATTTATTCCCCGGTGTGAATAAAGTCACTTTTTTGACTGGTAGCATCGATGGCACCTATTTTTTCTATTCATCTGGCAGACAACTTTTACATTTTAACGGAAATACCTTTAGTTCGATGACATTTGAAACAAATGTTTTTATTGAGACGATTCACCAGAGAAAAGAAAGAATCATTTTAGTTGGTTACCGATACAATGGACCCATTGATTATTTCTCATACTGTGCAATTGGAACACGTTCTAAATAGGAGGCTCGAATGTATTTACTGGTACTAGGACTTTTCCTTTCCTTTTTATCTGAACCTGACAGTACAAATTTCTGTGGATTCGATTTAATAGAATATCGAGTTTCGTCCTCTCCCTCAACGGAGTGGTATTGGGAAGATGCCAGAATGCTTCCAGATCCGGGGGAAATCAGAACAATTCGAATTAAATTCTGGATAATAAAATTAAATAAAACTGATTTTGTTAGGTCTGAGTATGGCGGTCCATCGACTTTCCAATTTATTAACGAAAAATTTATATCCTCAAAAATTCAATTTCAGCTGCAAGGGATTGATACCAGTATTGTTTGCATTGATTGTTACTGGGGCTATAAGAATCCAGATGTCCACCACGTGGCAATAACTGAAGGCGCAATTAATGTTTATGTAACTGGTGGAAACGGTCATTGGGCAGGTATATCCAGCATTCCAGATAGTAATTACGCTGTTGTCAGACTCGCCAGCAGGACATATCTGAAGACTTGGGTATTCCCACATGAATTGGGTCACTGCTTTGGTCTTTTGCATACATTTGATTCAAGGTTTGGTAAAGAACGAATAACAAGGGATGGAGCCAATGATTGTGAACCCAATCACTGGTATTCTGGTGATTTGATCAGCGATACAAATGCAGATGTGGGTGTTAGTAAGGTAATTGATTGTGAATCAGTTTGGAAAAACGTTATTGATCCGTGTGAAAACACAAATTATGATCCTCCAAAATCAAACAATATGTCTTACTTTGACTGCAATCCAAAGACATTCTCTATTCAACAAATAAGAGCAATGCATCACGTCATTGAGGTAAAATTTGGTCCAATGGTTACAAACCCAGTACTTCCTGTCAGGTTTAATATTTTTAACAGTTTGAATGATCCAACATTTGTTCATCAAAATTCACCAAATGGTTGGATATCCCTAAATTCTAATGTCAATTGGGTTTTACTTGAAAGTGATATCCCATTGTTTCCAGGTACAAGCTATAATGCAATAGCAAAATATTTAGAACGCAATTCATTTGGTCACCATCATTGGAACAACGAAATCAAAAGCTATAAGAGAAACTATTTGTTTCGGCCTGAGAATATTTCGGAGATTAATGGTTTCTACAAGGATAAACACCCGGCAACCTCACAATGCGTTATTGATAAAACCATTTCTCCACTACTGGTTTTTGAAATCTCCGACCCCTGGTTCGCCGATGCAAACGGAAATCAGGATCTGGGATTTCTGCCCGTTACCGGTACCAGAGCCGTGTTTAAAAATGAACGACCGAATCCAACTATTCCTGGTAAACCAACTTATGCAATAAAATCTGAATCGGTCAAGTCGGTAAATGCTAATCTGCAACTGGCCTTTCTGCGCTGGGAGACAACTGGAACCGATCCTATCAACACCACTTTTCCCGATTCACAAACCATCATCTTTACTGGTAATACCCCTACTGTGACTGCTCACTACAAAGCCATACTGGGAAGCAACACGGCTGGTTGGGTGAATAACAATCAATACGTCAGTTACAACGGCACGTCCTCGGTTCTGTACAAAACGAACAACCAGCTCTGGCTGCACACCGAAGACGGCACCAATCAGGCAGAAGCGCTTATCGAAGATCCTGCCGCATCGGTAGCCGCGTTCTCGGTCACCACCAATGGTGCCGATCGGTTTGTCGTTGTGCAATACACCGATAACACAGTCAACATCTATCAGAACAGTCAGTTCAACCAGCTGGCTTCTTTTCAGATACCATTCAGTATCAATGGAACCGTGTCGGTTGTCCGCATTTCTGATCCGTATCTTCCCTACCCCTATCTGTTCTTCGCTGCACAGTCCGGGTCCGGTTTGCGGTACTTCACCGCCGACATCATTAATGGGACTGTGTCCATTCCAGCCACACCAACCTGGAGCACGTTTAATCTGACTGGCTACGCCACCGCAGCAACTCCCATCACCGTCACCGGAAACGGTCAGATGGCCACTTTCACCTGGATCTACAATGGAAAAGTCTATGGCATTCACCGGAAGAAGGCCGCTTTTTCTGCCATCACCCTGCTCTATAACAACACATCAGGCCATTACCTGTCCCATGCAGCCTCCCTGACGGCCAGTGACAACTTGCGCCTTGTGCTGGTGAGACAATCCCTCAGCGGCACGCAACGGTCATTGGGAACCGGTCAGTGGTTAGCCAGCGGCAGTTTATCTCCCTTCACTGTTCTGGAAACCGGTTCCGGGTCGGTACAGTACCAGCCGGTCAGTCTCAGCAACGATGGGGCGTATCAACTGGCATCCATCGGTAAAACCACCAATGGGACCACCTGGTCGTATCATCTCTGGCAGCACAACGGAACGCAGTGGACTCCCTATGCCATCAGTCTGGGAGCCACAGCCAGAAAGACCCTGCACAATGAAACTGAGGTATTTCCAACAGAGTTCGAATGGTCATCCGCCCTTCATCTGCTGAAATCACAACCCATCGAGTGGGGACAGGGAATCGGCATCGAGAAAATTTCCAACGCCTCCGACGGTCATTCTTTCAGCATTGTGGCCCGTCCGCTGGATGATACGCTGGAATA
>JABWAT010000040.1 GCA_013360915.1 Bacteroidota bacterium | reverse complement strand
CCGGTGAATAGCTGAAAGCTCCGTCGGTATCGACTTGTTTCAGGCGGTAGGATGCTTTTCCGGAAACCGCTGCATCGATGAAGGAATACGACTGCGGATGGTTGGTGGTTCCCTTACCAGCAACGAAGCCGAGGGAAGTCCAGTTACCGGTGGTTTTTCTTTCCACTTCAAATCCGGCATTGTTCTGCTCGGTTTTGGTGGACCAGACCAGTTTTACACCGGAGCTGAAAGATGCCGCTGAAAAGCCGGAAAGCTCAACGGGAAGCGGAGCCGACCCATCGGTGATGGTATAACTGCCAAAGGTCGTCTGACCGGCGATTAGCACCGAGCGGGAAGAATAATCGCCAAACTCCAGCGGTTCCCAGGTTTCGCCGGCATTGGATGATTTGTATAAAACGCCATCCGTCAGGTTTTTGCCGTTATCATCCGCAGCAAGCCAGGAAAAAGTCAAATCGCGTCCGCTGACCGGAGGCAAAGTGGATGAAATGGTGTACTGCCGGGCAATGCCGTCATTACCACCCACCGACACGATCCCGGCGGATCCGGTTTTGCGGGTGATGGTGACCGTTCCCAGGCTATCCGTTCCGGCTGCAATGGACAAACCGATGGCACCCATGGTTGATGAACCGGTTCCGATTTTTTTAACCATGTTTACCGTTCCGATAATTTTATTGGTCTCGGTCTGCCCGATGATAGACGGACTGTTAGCTGTGAAAAACGTAATGGGGCTGGTTCCGGCGTTCAGACTTCCATCCGTGAGGGTGATTCCGCCACCGTTCGGATTTCCAACATGCAGGTGAGTAGAAAGCAACTGAACACCCGCCGCGTTGGCCACCGTTAACCGGAACAGATAAATGGCGTTATCATTTCCTGAAATGGTTTGTGCTGTGTTGCCATTCATGACAACCGTGATTCTGCTTGATGCGGATGATGAAAACACCACAGTCCCTTGCACATTCATGGTCTGACCCACATTCACCGTGGTAAACGGAGAAGCAGATGCACCTTCAAAATTCGTCAGATCGATCAGGGCAAAATTGCCGGTTACGGTAGTTAATCCGCCAGCCATGACTTTTGAAGCGTTTGAAAGATACAAGTCCCCGTAAGTGTAGGCCGGAATGATGGTGGTCCCTGTGTAAGCCGTGTATGAAACGATACTGCTGGCGGAAATAGTCCCAAGTGTGTGAGTGATGGTGGAATTATTCACTTCCAGGAAGGAATTTGCTTCCAGATCAATCACACCGGAAACGGTGTAGGGAGATGGAATGGTAAATCCGGCAGAATTGGCGCTGAGGACGATTCTGGATCCTTCCCCATCCACCACCCAATCTCCATTCAGGTAACCATAGGGAGCGGCAGTCCTGCCATACTGAACCACATACCAGGTGTACGGTTCACTGAAGCCGCTGATGGCATCGCCTGTACTGTCTGCTTTGGTATTCCAGTTAACCGCATCGTTCAGATAGGTGAACACTTCCCCGCCACGGTGAGAATAGACTTTAACGTAGGCGGTCCCTGTCGTATAGACTGGCTTTGAGGTGGCACCAACCGAGGTGACCATAATGGAATCCGAGTAAAGTCCTTTTACTTCCGGAGTCCACCGGAAATCAATGGATGTCGGATCCACCGTTCCACCGGAATGAAACAGAACAATAGCCTCTGAATTGAATTCATCTTCACCCACACGGCCTTCTACTCCTGTGGGGAACACGATCATGATATCATCGGTCAGATCAGATCCGGAAACCGTCACTGAATACACGGATGAGATCATGCCCACTTCCACTGTTCCCAGCGACTGACTGCCCGAAGACAGCGTGATCAGAGAACCACCGGCCACCTCGCCGGTAAGAACCACATCGTCAATACGAAACGATTGCGTACCGGATTTGATCCACCGGATACTGAGATTACTGACTTGTGCACCTGCCGGCAAATCCAAATTACTGACGTGGTACCAACCCGCTATTGCATTTGCTGCGGGCAAAGTGGGAACCACAGCCGTCCATGTGGTGCCATTTGTTGACCATTCCACGACAAACGTTCCATTGGCTGATGCACTTTCCTTGCGGTACCCGAAGCTCAGTTTCAGGTTGGTATAGGTGCTGGTATTGATCCCGGCTATGGAAAAACCACGGTCACCAGACAAACTCGTAAAAAAAACATTGGCACCACCAGAAGCACCGGTATATCCGGAGGAGGCACTGGTTGTCCGTATTTCCGCCGGGTTGGCAGCACCGCCATCAGACATCGTGAAGTCATCATTATCAAACCCGTTACCAGATTCATGAGTGGCGATGGCCGTTGTTCCACCGACCGTTCCCATGGTTTCTGAAAAAATCGTGACCTGTGAGAATGCCACCGAACTGATGGCAAGCAGGAAACACGTGGTTATCAATCGATTCATTGGAGCTCCTTTTATTGTAAACTGATTTTTCTTTGAAAGGCATTTAAACGCAAAGACAGCTAAGAACTCGCAAAGACGCAGTGATTTAATTATTGAAAACCAAAAAAGCCTTTGCGTTCTCTTGTATTTAACCTTTGCGTTCTTTGCGTGCACCGTTTTTACCGCAGAGACAACAGAGGATTCGCAAAGACCGCTGAGTTTCCTGTATTGAAAACCAAAAAAGCCTTTGCGTTCTCTTGTATTTAACCTTGGCGCCTTTGCGTTGAAACACATTTAAACGCAAAGACAGCAAAGAATTCGCAAAGGACGCAGTGATTTAATTATGGAAAACCAAAAACCCTTTGCGTTCTCATGTATTTAACCTTGGCGCCTTTGCGTTAAAACGCATTTAAACGCAAGGACAGCAAAGAATTCGCAAAGGACGCAGTGATTTAATTATTGAAAACCAAAAACCTTTGCGTTCTCTGCGTGAACCGTTTTTACCGCAGAGACAACAGAGGAAAGCAAAGGTCGCTAAGTTTCAAGTATTGAAAACTAATAATTCTTTGCGTCTCTGCGCCTTTGCGTACATATTAAGCATTTACTTCGTCAGCAGCATCGACCGGGTTACCGTCTGATTTCCAGCCTGGATGCGGTAGATATAGACCCCGCTGCTGAGTCCGGCGGCGTTGAAGGACACCGATTTCTCACCAGCGGTTAATTTACCATTCACCAGTTCAGCCACACGCTGACCCAACACGTTAAACACCGATACAGTTACCTGCATCTCAGCCGGCAGATTGAATTTAATCACGGTAGCCGGATTGAACGGATTCGGGTAGTTACCCAGCACTTCG
>JABWAT010000039.1 GCA_013360915.1 Bacteroidota bacterium | reverse complement strand
CTGGTCTGGCTGGCCGGATTGACGGTCAGAACCGGTGGGTTGTTATCCGGATTCGAGGTATACCATGCACCGTCTTTATACCATCCATCAGAAGAACGGGTCAGATCGGCCGTTTTGTTGCTGGTGTTGGCTGCATCAACAAAAAGAAGGCTGGTCGATGTGGTGCTGCTGAAGGTGTACTTGTACCAGCTGTTGGCTTCGGCTGTCATGGCAACGCCCGGCCAGGTGCTGGCGGTTCCGCCGGGAAGCTTATCCCAGAAGTGAACGTTCACATTGGTTCCCCAGGTGGTCGGCTTCTTGAACCGGACCGTGAAGGATCCTGCCGTGGTGATCGTGTAGGTCTGGCTGGCCTCGCCGGATGCCTGATTAATGTTATCCCAGGCTTTGGCTTTTACCGTGGTGTTTGCGGTTACAGTCAGCGGTCCGGTGTAAAGCGGACTGGAGGTGGTGACAGCCGTTCCGTTGGTGGTGTACCGGATGGTCGGCGTTGTGGTTTTATCATCGGTGGCCGAGATCGTAACCGTTACGCTGTTTGCATACGTTCCGCCAGCCGGAGAGATGGAAACAGTGGGCGGATTATCAACGGTGACCGGGTTGACAGTGACATGCCAATCCTGACTGTTGTTGTTATCCCAGGTACCGGCTCCATTGTTGAATACACAATCAAAAACGGTGGTGGCTGCTGTGGGTACGGTGATGGTGGTTTTCCATGAGCCGTCGGTTTGTTTGGTCATGGCGGTGGTGGTTACCCCTTTCCATCCATCATATCCCCAGTATAGATTCACGACGCTGCTGTTATTCAGGGTGCCGTTGTAGGTAACGGTGAGTGCCTGACCTGCAGTGGCGGTTGTCGGATTGAAAGTAACCGAGGTGGTTCCGCCGCCACCGCCGCCGCCGCCGTTCGATGACGATTGGAAGAATCCTGCCCCGAGGGCACCGACCAGTCCAGGTCCGTTATACACATAGATACCGGCCGAAGCTGGGGAGACGGTGAAGGAGAGGGTTCCGTTGGTAACGTTGACCGATGCACCGGTTACGGCATCACGATAGGTTCCGTTGTATTTCAGACCCGAGAAGTTAAAGGTGACCTGACCGTCTTTGGCCAGACCAACTGCCACATAACTGCTGCCCGATTCACGAACGTAGCCAACTCCATTTCCATGATCGCCACCAGCCCAGTACCATGAGCCGGTTTGTAAGGCAGGAACGGCCTTGCGGATGGCGTTCAGTTTTTTCATGTGCTGGTAAATTTTATGATTGGGTGCGTTGGCAAATTCGGGTCCGAAATACGCCCGACCGGTCAGATCAAGGGATTTTTCAATATCAGCCGATTCGTGAATGTCGGCATAGGCTCCCCGCTTAAACTGAACTTCGGTTCCGTAGTAGAACGTGGGAATACCGCGCCAGGTGAACATAAAATTCATAGCGGCGGCCAGGTTCTCTGGGGTTCCGCCATACCGGCGGTTCCAGTCATTGTTGGGACCAAAATCATGGTTATCCAGCCAGGTGACCAGGGTGGATGGATCGGAATACAGGTGATCGTAACGGGCTGCATCTTTTACAGAAGAAAAACTGCCGCCATACTCGAACACATTATGGAAAGTGGCCTGTGCATAAAAGTCAATGACTGCCATGCCCGAGTTAGCCGAGCTTCCCACGTTCCCACGCCAGGTGTACCAGTGTGGATTGATTTCTTGCACGTTGTGCAATTCATGACGTTTCTGGGCCACTTCGCCAAACAGGAACAGGTTCGGATTGATGGCTTTGAACTGATCGATGAAGTATTGAATGGTATTGCGGTTCTGATGTTTAATGGTATCCCAGCGGAAGGCATCAACGCCCATCTGAATAAAGGTCTTGTAGGCATTGACCATGTACTGGCGAACCTGCGGACTTTCGGTGTTCAGATCGGGGCAATCACCTGCCAGCGCACGCTGATACAGGTTGGTGGTATCATCCCATCCCTGAGCAAATCCGTTGCCCGATTTGTGGAACCAGTTACCGTCAACGGTGTTTACAAAAGATTCGGTCGATGGCCAGTTATAGGCGGCCAGATTGGAATTGTAAGGGGCGGGCATTTTGGCAAGGTTGGCACGGCTCCAGATTTTTCCGTCAGCCGGATTCGGAGTCAGACCATCATATTGCCAGTTCGGATTGTCCTGCAGAGGAAGTCCATTGCTTCCTTTGCCCCATGGCTGGGTCGGGTCGGTGTTGTATTTGATTTCGGCCACACCCTTGATTCCGAAGCGTCCCGAGTGATTGGTGACGATATCGAGAACGATTTTCATTCCCTTTGCATGAACCGCATTGATCAGGTCCTGGAAAGTGGCACCGGGAGATTCCAGACGGGGATCCACCTTGGTGAAATCCCAGGCATGATAGCCGTGATAATCGAGCGGACCACGGTTCTGAACCACCGGGGTGATCCAGATGGCGGTAAAGCCCATGTCCTTGATGTAATCCAGTTTCTGAATCAATCCTTTGAAATCGCCACGCCAGGTCACATCATTCGGATCTGAAATAAGGCGATTCGGATTGGATGGATCATACGAGCACCACTCATTCGGGCGGTTGTTCGAGGCATCTCCATCGAAAAAGCGGGTCGTGATAAGAAAGTAGATCGTTTCCTTGCGGAAATCGACGGTTTGAGCAACGGCAGACAGCGAGGATATGGCAAGTATGCACACAACCATGGCCATCCGTAAGGGGTGTAGCCAACGAGACATAGGGTAAATCCTTCCACAGATTTGTTTGAGATTGCGATCGGACGAGAGGCAGGAACCGAAAGCGGTTCCATCAAAAGAGAAAAAAAACCTGACTGCCGGACTTGCCGGCAGTCAGGAAGAAGATTACTTCATGAGGGTCATTTTCTTGATGGATTGGAAGTTTTCACTTTCCAACCTGTAGAAATACACACCAGAGGTCAGTCCGGTGGCATCAAAGGTGAAGGTGTGCCATCCATCGGAAAGCGTTCCGTTTGTCAGCGTTCTCACTTCGTGGCCCAGCACGTCATAAACCGTCAGTTTTACATCGCCTGTTGCCGGCATGTAGAACCGGATCGAGGTAGATGGGTTGAACGGATTCGGATAGTTTTGGGTCAGCATGATGGTTTCTGGTGTTTCAGAACCAGTGGAAAGTTCATCTTTACCAGCCGGTTGACTCGAATACCAGGTACCGCTCTTGTACCATCCTTCATTGGTACGGCTCAGGTTGGCAGTCTGGCTGGCGCCGTTGTTCGAGAAGATGATGCTGGCGGTGTTGGTG
>JABWAT010000038.1 GCA_013360915.1 Bacteroidota bacterium | reverse complement strand
TCCTGTCCCTTCGAGAACCTCAGGGTTCGGAAGAAACCTCTGTACTTCCCACCCATAATTATTCAGTTCCGATTTGGTGGACCAGTTCAGGATGATCTGATCACCCGACACCGAGCCGGTGAAGGAGGCCAGTTCAACAGGAAGCGGATTTTCTGAACCGCTGCCAACCGCAAACTGAGAGAAGCTGGTCAATCCGGAAATGGTAATAAAGGGTTCATCATGTGTGACCGTTGCAAAAAATGGCGCACCGGTGACATCGACCCACGTGGCATTTTCATCTTCACGTTTCACCACTTTGATTCCATTGAAATTGGTAATCCCGGAAATGCCCGTCAGATCGAGGGTAATGGAATATTCGATGCCGGTCAGACCAGTGTTGATGATGCTCCAATATTTCTCGGCAGCCAGGCCGGTAATGCCCAGCGGGAGCGATCCGACAATGTTCGGATTGTTGCTGGTCGAAGCAGTCAGACTACCCGATGTACCGCTGGCCGTGGTAAAAGTAACCGCAGCGCCGGTATTACCCAGAACGAAGGATCCGGTGGACCCGGCAGAAACTTCTGGTGAAGGTGAGGTGCTCTCAACCCCAATCTGGTATTTCATTTTCAGACGGGAACCCAACGCAAAAATTTCGTTCTGCGTCAACACTTTATTGTAGACCATCAATTCTGCAATATCTCCCTCCATGAACTCTGCATAACCAGAACCAGAAGAATAGGATGCTCCGATATAATAAGGAGCAGAATTCGGAATACGGTAGAAGGTGCTTGTCCCTGAATTTACACCATCGACGTATCCTTCCGTTACGATGCCATCCGAGGAAACAGCCAAAATCCGGAAGGTGTCATAGCCAATCGAACCGAAATAGGCAAAGTCATTACTCCAGGAATCCCCGGTTCCGCCTTTCATAAAGAGCTGGAATCCATCCAGAAACATCGTAAAGTAATTCTCGTCTGAAATGATTCGCTGAGTCGGGTATTTTACGGATTTCATCACGGCAATGACCGTCATTTTAGTCCCAACATTCAGTGTGGGTGTTTCCAAAACCGTCGAGGTCCCATTAAAGCGGATAACCGGCTTTCCATTGATTCCGTTTGAAACAAAAAGCGGCTGATGTTCGCCAGCAGATTGGGTTACCTCTCCTCCACCGGGAGCAAGGTTGGTCCATGAAGAAACCAAATCGGAACCATCCCTGGTGACTCCGGAATCAGACCGGACCCAAAGAATTAAATCTGCAGATGTCGATTGATGCACAATGGGTTGAGCGGCGGATACCGTTGTACCAAAGGCATTGGTTGCAGTCACCCTGAAATAATTGTTTTTGGGCAGCAAGCCGTCAATGGTCGCAGTCACGTGTTTCGAAGTCGTATAAACAGTTGCTTTGGAAGTTCTGAAGGATGGGGTACCCACAATCGTTCCGTCATTTCCGTTTCCGGTCTGATCGGCAACCAAATCACCGCTGAATTCATTAAACTGCCAATAGGCACTCAGCCCAGTCTCCGATCCACTCAATCCTTTCTGATAGGATTCATAAACTTCAGTCGACGTTCTTTTTACAGACCAGACCCGGAGTTCATCGATCATTCCATTAAAACTACTGCAGTTACATCCGTTGGGATTGATTCTGCCAATATGAACATCTCCATTGTCGGGAACCATCACCGGTTTGCTGGGATAGCTACTGTAATACTCAACAACACTAGCATTCTTATAAAAATAGAATTCGTTATAAGTCGGATCGAAGGTTACCGCCACATGGACCCATTCCCGTACCGGGATGGTCGTGGTTGGTGCAGCCGGTACCCAGTTTGAACCGGTCAGTGACGCACTGTTAAAACTGAGTTTGTTATTTTTGATCTGAAAAGAATAGCGGCCATCGCCTTTACTGATAATGGTATTTTCACCGGATGCATTCTGGAAAATCCATGCTTCGATTGTAAAGGCTCCTGGTAAGTCTAACGTTCCATTATCAGGAATGGCAATATATTGACTACCAGTCAGTTGAACAGCATTTACAGGATTTTTATTGCTGTAATCAGCGGCTATTATGCCATTATTACTGTATTGTGCGCCTGTGAAAGTGGGGTTATCTGCATATTCAAACTGATAGGTGGTTTCTGAACCATTCGGAAATACACTTGCGTTGAGTTTTGCATTTCCACCACCGATATCGGTTGCCTCATAAACGGTAATAACAGGCAGCGGAAGAACCAGCGTTGTGAACGATTCCTTAAAACCAATCCGGGTTCCTTTTGCACTTTGTGCAACCAGACGGAAATAATATGTGGAATTGTGGCTCAATCCAGTCGGAGAAACTGAAACGGCAACCGCTTCGGTTCCGGAACCAGCGGAAGTTGCAGCAGTTTCTGAATACGTACTGAATGTGGAGTCCGTTCCATACTGAAAGCGGTAGGTGGTTGCATAACCATTCGGATTGACAGTACCATTCAGGGTAACTGTTGTATAAGCAACATCGCTGGCATCAAGGGTGATTGGTTCAGGAGCAGTCCAGTTCAAATCACCATAAAAATCATCATTATCAGTCAGAGACACAGACTCGTCAGCAGCCGTGTTTGAAGTAAACGTCACCAGGTCTGCAGACACAGTCGCGCCCGGATGAACGAAGATGGCTCCGCCCTTTCCTTTTCCCGCCGTTCCACCGGTTCCGGCTGTTCCACCTGTTGCTGAGTTATTTGAGAATGTACAGGAAACCAGAGAAACCGTACTTCCGGAGCGGGCGAACACAGCGCCACCCAAACCGGCACCACCACCGCCACTGCGGCGGTTCACATCATTACCGGCAAAGTAGGCAACGGTGGATGAGCCACCGAATTCACCGGGCGTTCCGGGATTGACCGCTGACCAGGAACCACTGGTTCCATCATATTTACTACCTACGGCACCGGCGCCACCACCGTAACCGCCATTTCCGCCAAATCCTCCTGCATAACGGCCATAGCCACCCGATCCACCACCGCCCCCGAAGGAGCCTGCAGCACCCGCCCCTCCCTGAAACGAACTGGTACTGAATCCACCGGCTCCGCCTGAACCTGCAAACGGACCGTCTCCGCCAGCAACGCCAAATCCGAAACTATCGGCATAATAGGAATTTCCTCCCACTGCACTGTTCCCGGAAAAGGTAACGGATGTCAGGGTAACGGTACCGGCATCGATATAAATGGCACCTCCCATTCCGGCACCACCGCCGCCACCGACGGTTGGACTACCTCCCTGGGCCTTTCCGTTAATCACTGATAAATTTTTGATCTCAACGGTTCCGCCTGTGATAAAGAACGGTCTGAATTGGTTTTTGCCACTGATGCTCAGTGTAGATGCACCCGGACCGTTGATGGTTAAGTCCTGGGTGATGACGGACAAGGCAGAATCCAGGATGATGGTACCTGAAATGCCTGTTGCATTAATGATATCAGCACCTGCAGAAGCCTCTGCATCCAGCATGGCCTGCCGCAGTGAGCCTGCACCAGAATTATTGGTGTTGGTGACTGTGTAGGTGGCTTGTGTATGTCCGTTTGTTGACAACAACAACAGACTGATTGCTGTACCTAAAAAGGTTAAGGATTTCAGCACAGAGGTTGCCAGTCCTCTTTTTGATGTATCGAGCGCCATTCGTTATCTCTCCATTTGTTAATTACCCGGTAACCCATTTCCGGAAAAACAAAGTTCCGGTTTTTCGTACCGTTGGACGTATCAATTTTCAGTCAGAACTTATTACTTTTCAGGCATTCTTATCCTGATGTCGCTGTTTACGACCCGTTTTTTTCCATTCACGGGAATTCTGGCCGGCCATTCAAGTGGACGGATCAATTTCTCAGAAAAAAAACCGGCCAGGGCCGGTTTCGTTTCTGTGCATATCGGGTCCGAAAAGAAGCCCCGACCCGGACATACCGGATCGGGGTTCCGGAGTGGGTGTTACTTCACGAGGGTTAATTTTTTCGTTACAACCTGGTTGTTGAATTCCAGTTTGTAGAAGTACACACCTGCA
>JABWAT010000037.1 GCA_013360915.1 Bacteroidota bacterium | reverse complement strand
AACTGGAATTCAACAACCAGGTTGTAACGAAAAAATTAACCCTCGTGAAGTAACACCCACTCCGGAACCCCGATCCGGTCTGTCCGGGTCGGGGCTTCTTTCCGGACCCGATATGCACAGAAACGAAACCGGCCCAGGCCGGTTTTTTTTTCTGAAAAATTGATCCTTCCGCTTAAATCGCCGGCCAGAATCCGCATGAAATAAAAAACAGGTTGCTAACCGGGACATCCGGATAAGAATGCCTGAAAAGTAATAAGTTCTGACTGAAAATTGATACGTCCAACGGTACAAAAAACCGGACCTTTGTGTGGCCGGAATTGGGTTCCCGGTTGTCGTATTAAAAAGGAGTGACTTTTATGAATCAGGCTAAAACCAACGGCCATCCGATCGTACAAAAAAAGAAACGGGGAATTTTCCTCAGTATTGCAACCGGCTTGCTTCTGTTGGCCATGCCAGGTTATTCACAGACCACCTATACGGTGACCAATACCAATGATTCCGGCGCTGGCTCACTGCGACAGGCCATTCTGGCTGCAGAGGCTTCTGCGGGTGCTGATATCATCAATGCAACAGGCATTTCCGGTACCATTACTCTGGTAACGGGACTGCCGGTTATTTCACAGGATCTGACCATAAACGGACCGGGATCCGTTTCGCTGAGTATCAGCGGAAACGATCTGGTCAGGCCATTCTTTATCACAGGGGGCTCAGTCAGCCTGTCCGGATTTTCAATTGTGAACGGTTACGCGAAAGGAAATGATGGCTACAACCGGGGCGCTGGCGCCGGGATGGGGGGTGCCATATATCTCGATGCCGGAACGCTGTCGGCAACCGATGTGGATTTTACCAATAACCGGGCCAGTGGTGGCAATACCGGTTCAGAATATTTTGGCAGCGGCGATGGTCCGTTTCCAGGCACCGTCGGTGCACCGGGAGCCAACGGGTCGGGAAGTGCAAACGGTACCGCCGGCGGCAATGGCGGATGGGGTGCCGGCGGCGGACAAGGCGGTACTGAACCCTATGCCAGAGGTTATGATGGAGGCGCTGGTGGATTTGGCGGTGGTGGCGGAGCCGGTAACCAGGGAAACTGGTTTTATGGCGAGCTTCTGTTTGGCTATGGCGGTGATGGCGGTGAATTTGCCGGAAACGGTTCCTCCAATGCAGACGTGCGTGGTGGAGCAGGTGCCGGGCTCGGTGGTGCCATTTTTTTGCGCGCAGGTACCATTGCATACCTGATGAATTGTCATTTCTCGGGAAATCAGGCCATCCGCGGAATTACCACCTCGACCAGTGCCGGTAACGGACAAGGAAAAGGCGGTGCATTATTCCTGCATGAAAATGCACAGGTGTTTTTTAATACCGTCACCTTCGCTGATAATGTGGCGGATGATGACGAAGATTTTCTATCCGACAACAATGATTTTTACGGTTGGTACAGTTATTTCCTCCCGGGACAACCCTGGGCAACCATCGGGGAACCCTCCGATGTGACCTACTATCAGGTTACTCTCAACGGGACAGTTAATCCTTCGTCCCAATCCACTTCCTGGTACTTCGAATATGATGCAGAAAACGGTGAAGAATTCACCCCGGTTCAGACGCCCACCATGGAGGCCGGTGACGGATCAGAACCGGTACCGGTTTCAGCAACCATTACCGGTCTGCCATCCAGCCGATACATCACCTACCGGTTGATTGCCTGGAATGCATCAGCTGCGGATACATCCGATTTTTCCTACGTGGAAACAGATGTTGAGCCGGTGCCCGTTGTGACTGCAGCCACCGTTCAAACCGATTTTGGGTCCGTGGCTTATCTGAGTGGCTCTGTGGATCCAAAAGGATATTCCACCACCTACTGGGTGGAATACAGCACCCAGATTTACTTTGCCGACTTTGAAAGGACCGCCTCTCAGAATGCCGGATCTGGTACCAGCCCGGTGCCTGTATCGGTTACCCTGAACAACCTGCAGCCATCTACCACCTATTATTTCCGGCTGATTGCAAACAATTCCTTTGGAGATGGAAATGGTTATTCCGGGTCGTTTTCAACCAAGGCGATGAAAATACCGGTTGCATCCCTCCGTCCGGTGGAATCGCTGACCGCCACCACGGCCATGCTGACCGGTGAGGTCAACACCAAGTCAGTAGCAACCAATTACCGTTTTCAGTATGGAACCGATCCGCAATTGCTGACTCCGGCTCAAACCTCCACCTTTCCGGTAACGGAATTAAACCTGCCATCACCGACTGCCAATGTACCCGCCGGGTATTCCCTGAGTACCGGGTTGGGAAATGTGTATATTCCCGATCATGCCTCCCTGAATCCCGGTTCAGCTTTTACCATCGAGACCTGGGTGTACCGCAGTCAGTCAGGAAGTAAACTGATGATTAACAAGGGGAATCAGAATAATTTTTCGTTTACAATCGATGAGGGAAGTCTGACCTTTCAAAGTGGAACCGGTACTGGTGGAACCACACTTGGCACAGGAACAACCCTGCCGGTTGGTGAATGGATTCATGTGGCCATGACCTACGATGCATCTGCCGACCTGATCCGCTTTTATAAAAATGGATTTCTGATTTATACCCAATCCAGAACGCTGAATGCCATCACCAATCACGCCGGATCCACCTTTTTCCACATGACCGGTTCCGGCATGCGGATTGATGAATACCGGTACTGGACACGTGTGCGTTCCGATGCAGAGATACAGGACCAGTTTCAGAAGGAACTGACGGGTACACAGACCGGCCTTGTGGTCTATTACAAATTCAATGAAGGATCGGGTTCCTCAGTGGCCGATGCCTCGGGTAAAGGGAATAACATGTTTGTAGGAGGTCATTCGTCTGTCCAGTGGGGATTGGGCGCAAAGATGAACCCGTCGCAGGTGTTGGTGTCGGTCCCGGTTACCGGTTTGACCGGGGAACGCCACTATTTCCGGTTGATTGCGGAAACGGCTGATGGTAGCGATACTTCATCGATTTCTTCATTTAAATTTTCTTCCAAATTACCGGGAGTTGTTTTCTGGGTTCGCGCCGATTCCGGGGTGTCCACCAATGAGTCGGGTCTGGTTTCCGAGTGGCAGGATCTGTCGGGCAATAATGCTCACCTGTTTCAGGATTCGCTTTCGAGACAACCGGCCAGAATCAGTTCTGTGCTGAACGGCAAGCCTGTCATCCGGTTTGCTGGCAGCGACTATCTGCTCTCCGGTCAGGAAATTGCCATTCAATCCGGATTGACAATCGCCATCGTTTCCAAACCAACCAATTCCGCCCAACGGATGACCGCAGTGGAATGGGACCGGTCGGTGTCACTCGGATATACCGCAGATGAACTGTCTGTGTTGTGGGGCAATGGAAGCTGGACCGGTGCATCCGGTATGGCGCTTCAGGATTCTTCTCTCTCAGCATCAGCAGGCTTCAGCCTTCAACTGATAACCGCAGACGCGGATCAGACAGATTATTACTTTAACGGAAGACCATTTCCAACATCGCCAACCGGTGTTACTTCCTTCGAAAAGTCGCTTCTAGTCGGAAAAAGTCAGAATCTGGCTGATGGTGATTTCCTTACCGGCGACCTGGCAGAAGTGTTGATTCTGGACCGGAAACTGACCACAGCTGAGCGGATTGCCTTGGAAGCCCGCTTTTTCACCCGGTACGGAATCGGTGCAAAATCAACAGTAGCCAATCCGACCGTGAATGCGGGGGAACCCGGATCGTATGTGTTGGGAGGAACTGGTGCAACCGTCACCTTTACCACACCCAGCGGAACACCGGGATCGCTCAATGCAACCACCAGTGACAATCCGACTATTGTCGGATCACTGCCGCTTGGCATTACCGGTCTGGCTACAGAGAAATATTGGAATATCATCAACACCGGACTCACCGGCATTGAATACTCCATTACCCTCGATCTGACTGGCATAGAAGGAATAACCGATTTTAATTCCATTAAAGTGGTGAAACGCGAAGATGAAAATGCCACCTGGGTCGATGTCACCGGTGCACCGTTTTTTGCAACGGTTACCTATGATGATCCCTTTATTACCATTTCCGGATTAAACAGCTTTTCACAATTTGCGGTTGGCAGTGGCTCAGAAAATCCGCTTCCTGTGGAGCTGGCCTCCTACACCGGCTCGGTATCGGGTGACCAGATCATCCTGAACTGGTCCACCAAATCGGAACTGAATAATTATGGGTGGGAAGTACAGAGGTTTCTTCCGAACCCTGAGGTTCTCGAAGGGACAGGA
>JABWAT010000036.1 GCA_013360915.1 Bacteroidota bacterium | reverse complement strand
CCGTCATAATGCGTGATGGAGCCATTGGTTCCCACCCAGTAGATGTTGGATTTGGAGGATGCCCATGCTCTTTTCAAGAATCCGCGTGCTGATTCAACAGGAAAACGGTTAGGTTTCCACGTTTTACCATAATTATCTGAAACAGCATACCCACCATCATCGGTGGTAATCCATAACTGCCCGTCCACATACAAAATGGTGTAAATGATTGTTGGGGAGAGTGTTCCGGAGGGATGAATCGGAGTGTTTATCCGCACCTTCGTCCACGTTTTACCATTCCACATGGCAGCGTTGTACCGATCAGAAGAGTCATAAGGGTACTTTAAGATATCACCCACCACCCAGACGCAGGTATCGTTCACAATGGCCACATCCCATAAAATCGAACCGGGGGCTCCGATGGTATCCACCTGCCAGGTAAAATCATGACTGGTGGTATCCATGGTCCGGGTGGGTAACGGGTTACTGGCATAGGGTCGGGTGTTCTTCTTACCGGTTACTTTCCAGATGTAAGTGGTGGAAGGCGTGAGTCCGGTCAGGGAGAGCACTGTGTCGGGTTTGGTGAGCTTTAGGGTATCGGCTGGCAGGTCATTCCGAAGCAACACCAGACTATCCAGAGGCAGATCGGCTGGGTTGGCAGAGAGTTTCATCTGCATGGAAGTGAGCCGGGGGGAGGCGAACAATTCCAGAGCCAACACCCCGGGTCCGGGATCGACAGGCGGGTCGGGGTCATTGGGTGACTGGCAGGACAGAGTCATGCCAAGTACCAAATGAGATAAAAGCAGGCTCATTCTTATTGTCGGGTTCATGGTTACGTCCTGTGACAAAATGCAAAAAAAAAAAAATGAGATGTCAAGGTCCGGTATAAAAATAGCGTTTTGGGAGAAGGAACACAGGAGGCAGCAGCCAGCAGCCAGAATTCAGTAGCCAGTAGCCAGTAGCCAGAATTCAGTAGCCAGTAGCCAGAAGCCAGAATTCAGAATTTCGCCCCCTCCGCCGGTGAGGGTCTGTTGAATTTTTGCTTTGAAATACCCGCCCCCTTCGAGAGCCTCAGGGCCCGGGTATTTCTGTTCTCTGTTTTCTGATCACTGATGTCTGATTTCTGGTATTTCCCATCACCCCTCCCCAATCACTCCCCCAAAAAAGACCTGTCGATATTTTATCGGTTCCTTTGTATTTTCCCGCCGGCCCTGACCAGGCCGGAACAGAAAAGGAAACAACCATGCCGACCGTACCCTCCGATATCGATATCGCCCGCCGGGCGACGCTTCAACCCATTGAAACCATCGCCACTCAGCTGGATTTATCTCCGGATGAACTGATCCGTTACGGACCTCACATTGCCAAAATTGAAATGAAGAAGGTCCGGGAAGTGCTTGAAAAACCGGCCAGGGGCAAACTGGTACTCGTTTCTGCCATTACCCCGACTCCGGCCGGTGAGGGAAAAACCACCATTTCGGTGGGATTGACTCAGGCGCTTCACGAATTGGGCATCCGGGTATCCGCAGCGCTTCGCGAGCCCTCTTTGGGCCCCTGCATGGGGGTGAAAGGCGGAGCCACCGGAGGTGGTTTTGCCCAGGTTCTGCCCATGGAAGCCATCAATCTTCATTTTACCGGGGATATTCATGCGGTCACCACCGCCCATAATCTTGTGGGTGCCATGATTGATCAGCACATCTATTATGGAAACGACCTGAACCTCGATCTGAATGCCATCACCTGGCGCCGTGTGATGGATATGAACGACCGGTCCCTGCGGGTCATTCAGGTTGGATTGGGAAGCAGTAAAAACGGAATTCCGAGAGAAACCGGCTTTGACATCACGGCGGCCTCCGAAATCATGGCCATTTTGTGTCTGGCTTCGGGGTACAATGACCTTAAAAAGCGGCTTTCCGCCATTGTCATCGGATACACTCCCGACGGAAAGGCGGTGCGGTTGGGTGACCTGCAGGTGGTGGGCGCCGTTGCCACTCTGCTGAAAGATGCCCTGCAGCCAAACCTGGTTCAGACCATTGGCGGAGCGCCTGTGTTTATTCACGGCGGACCGTTTGCCAACATTGCCCAGGGCGCAAACAGCATCCTGGCCACCCGGCTGGCTCTTGGCCTGTCGGATGTGGTGGTGACCGAAGCCGGATTTGGTTTCGATCTGGGAGGAGAAAAGTTCTTCGATCTGGTCTCACCCATGGCCGGCTTCTATCCCGGGGCGGTGGTGCTCGTCGCCACCGTCCGCGCGCTGAAAATGCACGGGGGAATTCCGAAAGATCAGTTAAAAACACCCGATCCGGCGGCGGTGCTGGCCGGTCGTGCCAATCTGGAAAAACACATTCAGAATGTACGTGTATTTGGCGTGGAACCAGTGGTCGCCATCAACCGGTTTATCACCGATAGCGATGAGGAAATTCAGGCCATTGAACACATCTGCCGTGATCTGAATGCTCAGGCAATTCCGGTTACTTTCTGGGCCGATGGCGGACGCGGTGGACTCTCGCTTGGAAAAGCGGTGATGGAGGTGCTCAGCCATCCGAAGGAAAAACGGATCCGGTTATATGAACCGGAATGGCCCATCGAGAAGAAGATTGAGAAAGTGGCCAAGACCATTTACGGGGCGGATGAAGTGATTTTTCAGCCGACCGCGGTGGAATCGATCAGACGCCTTGTCGGAAACAATCTGGACCGGCTTCCCATCTGTATTTCCAAAACTCAGAATTCCCTGTCGGATAATCCGAAACTGATGAACCGGCCAACGGGATTTTCACTGACCGTCCGCGATGTGCTTCCCTCGGCCGGTGCCGGTTTCCTCGTGGTACTGACCGGCGAACTCATGCGGATGCCCGGTTTACCGCAACGCCCGGCTGCCATGGAAATTGATATCGATGATGATGGAAACATTTCCGGCTTGTTCTGAACCGGGTTTCTCAGAAAAGGAACGGGTCCGGTGGGTCTATGTGACTATCAGTCCGTCCGTATTTTTATGGAATGGTCATGAGTAAAGCGGCCTGGTTCAGTCGTCCCGGTGATGCATCGGTGATTGAATGGATCGATGTGCCCGATCCGGTCCCCGGCCCATGGGATGTTCTCATTGATGTGAAAGCCTTCGGAATCAATCGCGCGGATATTGTCCAGCGGGAAGGGAAGTATCCGCCACCGGCCGGTGTGACCGACATTCCCGGACTGGAAGCATCGGGCGTTGTGCTGGCATGCGGCAAACGGGTCACCCGGTTTGCTCCCGGCGATCGTGTTATGACACTGGTTCCCGGCGGGGCATATGCAAACTTGCTCACAGCCGATTCGCGCACCACATGGAAAGTCCCCGATCCCGTACCCTTCACAGTCGCGGCTGCTTTGCCCGAAATGCTCATGACCGCCTGGATGAACCTGATCACCATCGGTAGGCTGAAGCGGGGAGAGACTATTCTGATTCATGCTGGTGCCAGCGGAATCGGAATGGCGGCCATCCAATTGGCCGTCTGGCGCAGAGCCAGCGTGGCAGTCACTTGCGGAACACCCGGAAAACAGGCATTCTGCCAGTCGTTGGGAGCCTCACTGGCGATCAATTACCGTGAAACACCTTCCTTTTCTTCGGTGATTAAACAGCAGATGAAAGGCGTTCACCTGATTCTGGATCCGGTTGGTGCCTCTTACCTGACCGAAAATCTTTCCTGCCTTCTGCCGGATGGACGGTTGATCCTGATCGGACTGATGGGCGGGGTGCTTGCAGACAAGGTCAATCTTGGTCAGATGCTGGTGAAGCGACTCCGGATCACCGGTAGCACCTTGCGCAGCCTGCCCATTCTGAAAAAGGCGGCTGTAGCCCGTGATCTGGACAAACGGGTGCTGCCGTGGGTCTTTTCAGGGGCGTTTCATTGTCACATTGACCGGGTGTTTAAGCCTGAGGAATTACCCGATGCACATCGTCTGATGGAATCGAACCAGACCATGGGGAAACTGGTGGTTTGTTTTTGAAAGATTCTTAGTAAACAGAAATCAGCGATCGGTCAGAACAAGGGAGTGGTGAATGGAAAGACCCCGGAGGTTGCATTTCGACTGCGCTCAATGACCTCTCAAAGCTGAGGATTTTTCCAGTGACGAGTGACGAGAAAATACCAGTGATTGGTGAATTGAAAATCCGGGAACGCATTTTCAGGGGCGTAGCCCTGGCATCTTTGTAGATTTCAATGCGCCATGTAAAGTGAATTGAGGGGCGTAGCCCTGACATCTCGTCCGTACCAACATGGAGGCACAAACCTGATTTTCCAGCACCGGATAAGATGTCACCGCTACGCGGCTTGAATACCTGACATTCCTATGTTGCTACAAAGATGCCACCGCTACGCGGCTGAAATTCCATCAAATCAACACCAACTGTTGCCCGTTTTTCGCAGACATTAAACAGTGGTCAGTCAAAACAAGGGAGTGGTGATGAAAATCCCGGCCCCCGAGTGCCGAATCCGGTGGCTGCATTTCGACTGTGCTCAATGACCAAAGTTTACCCCGATGAAGTCGGGGAAGCCATCCGGATGAGGATTATCGAGGGGCCCGGTTTATCCTGCCTTTTCCGCAACTTCTGCATAAACCTGCGAGTTGGTTTGCTCCGCAGGATTACTTTTTCAGCTGAAAAAGTACCCATCCCTCGGCTTCGCTCGGGAACCGGCCAAGCCGACCGCCCAGCCTTAGACCCCGATAGTAATACGGCACTTCGATAAACTCAGTGTACCAAATTTCGGAGTACCTCAACTCAAAACTACATTCAGGCCCGGAAGCCGCCGAACTCGTCCCGATGAATCGGGACTCAGACAGCAATCGTTTCTGACGGCCTTCCGTTTCTCACGTCGTCGGCTGGCCGATGTCGGCAAAGACAAAAATC
>JABWAT010000035.1 GCA_013360915.1 Bacteroidota bacterium | reverse complement strand
TGTGGCGTCCGGCGGAAACGTTGGAAACTCTGCGTTCGGCACAGCTAACCTTGAGCTGTACAATGTCGCAAAGGAAAGCAAAGGGATTTCCTGGAAGGGTAACGGAATCACTCTGTCGACCGATGAGGAGCGGTTTAAGAATGGTACCGGGGAAGCGGAGTATATGTTTGATGAATGCCAATCATCGACTGGCGCAACGGAGGCAAATATTCTGGCAGACATCGCAGCAGGAAACCGTTTTCAAATCAAGGAAACCAACCTGTCTGGATCTCTGACATTCGGAGATGCCACCAACGGCGTCTTGTTGTCACTCGATATTGAACCGAAGGATGGCGTGAAGGTCTACAAGTTGACTGCAAAGCGGACTGCCCTTAACCGCGCCGCTCTGATCACGGAGGCATAATGCAACCAGTACTTGATCTATTTGATCAGGTCTGCGTTGTTCAATCGGATGATGCAAATTTCGCTTCACCCGTTTGGCTGGATCTGATCACCGGAGGTAAGGGTTATTCCCTTGCCACATTGAAAAAGGAACTGAAAACCGGAGAGGGAGCCTTCATTGCGTTTAAGCACACGCTCGAGATTGAGTTCATCGATCCTGCCAGCGTTGATACGATCCGTGGGTGGATTGCATCCGGAAAATCACTCCAGGTCTATGCTTACGGACCCAACGGGTGCGTGCTGTGGATGACTCCCACAGACCCCCTTATTTCAGATGGGGTTGATACTGGCGATGGTAAGCCAGCGAATTACACAATCAGTTTCACAAAAACCGGCTTCAATCTCGACATCAGGCATGGTGTTAACCTGTTGTTTCCGTCATTGGCAAACGGTTCATCTGTTGCCAGGTTTTCGGCTGCCACCAATGGAACTCTTACTTCAGCATCTAAAAACGGATCCTTTGCCAATGGAGTAAGCCCGGTGCTGAAGTTCGTTCAGTCTGGCGCAGGATTGTCTGCGGTCCACACTGGAGGGTCCACCGGAACCCTTGAATTGCCGGTAAAATCAGGAATGGTCTTCTCGGTTTTTGGTCACACCTATTTGTATAATCAAACGTCCGCTTTTAACCGGAAGATCGGATTAAAAGTATTTGATGGCAGTTTGGCCCAAACTGAATTGCTGACCGTTTCCGACTCTGGGACAGGCGCAGCAACTCTTACCGGTCAATTGACTGTTGCAAATGCCTCAAGCAAACAGGCGGCTTTTTATCTGGAAGTCAACAATACTGGTGGTTCAGCAACCGCAGAGTTTGATAATCTCATGCTCGTGTGTGGTCCAGCAACCATTACCTCATTCAGCGAGAATTAACCATGGCAACTAAACGAAAATCGTGGACGGTACTTCAGGACTTTCACCTTACACAGGTTTCTAACGAGACCCGGGAAGTGCTCGATGCCAATCTGACTGCCGGACAGGTTCTGCAGGAAGGTGAAGTGTATGAGGCTGGGAAGTACATCCCGAAATCTGTTGCCACCGAATTGGTTGCCTATGGCATCATGGCGGAAGATGAGGAATAATGATCTCAACCGGCAGTCAGATTATTTGTCTGGCACCTGCAACCGACACGCATTTCTCACAGGCCGTTTTCCTCCAGGAAATTCTTCGGGAAGGTCAGTATGAATCGGAAGATGAAGGCACTGAGCTGTGGGATCAGCAGGCGTGGAATGAAACCCGGACTCACCGGTTTAAGGCAGTCGTAGGTGATCATGAGAAGTTTGACCAGATACTAACCTGGTCGGCAGCCAACACTCCCTTAAACCTGTGGGTCTATGGTTTAGAAAACACCCGGATCTGGATGGAAAACACCACGGTCCGGTGTCGGGAAAAGCAATCACAGAAGACTGGTGAAATCATTGAACTGGAAATTTCAATGGCCATCAGCAAAGCTGGTGCATTAATTACCCGGAGAACCAATATTCTGGATCCCACCGATGCCGATGGTTCAGTTGCAACTGAGTTCACAATTACCTCGGCTTCCTTCGGAACCGTTACCCCGAATGCATCCTTCACCACTGCTGTGGGGAACGCTCTCCGCCTGACAGCATCAACACCCGGAACGCTGGCCAAAGCGCTGAACACAAAAAAGATTCCGGCTGTACGTGGAATGGTATTTTCCGTTCGTGCAAATATTTATGGGTCTGGCGGTACTACCGGAGTTTCCCATCGCATCCAGCTGATCGGGCATGACGGTACTGGAGCAATCACTGAAACACTCTCGATCCTTACCGGGTCGAATGGACTGGCAGTTTTATCCGGTTCCCTTGCCGTTGCACATGCCAATACCAGGTACATTCGTCTCGAGCTGGCTACCTATGCCGATACCGGCACCAGTGTTTGTGAGTTCGACAATATCACACTGATGCATGGACCATCCGTACCGACTTCATTCATCAACAATTAAGGAGCATCATGGAAACACCTGCAGAATATAAGGCACCGAAAATTTATGTTATCGCCGGGATCCGTTACCGGTTGGTAAAATGCACCCCGGTTCGCGCTGAGATTTTCGATCAGGAAATCCAGGCAGTTAAAACGCCACTCCAGAAAATGGAATTGGCAAAATCAGTTCTCGAACGAGCTGACCCCAATGGCACCCTTCCCGATCCGGATTGGAATCAAGATTTTCTGATGCCTCAGGTGCTGGAGGTCCTGACTGATTTTTTGTCCTTATACGGGTCGATTTACGCACCACTATTCAGTTACTGGAGCGCATTGACCCCATCGGTCCCCGAAACTCGAAAGTCCGAATAGAGCCTTGGGCGACCGAGTGGCAACGTGAGCAAGGTCTGAATTGGATTATTTGGACGGTTGCAGATGACAACCCAACCAGGTACGACCAAATCCGACGAACATGGACCCTGACTGAAATATGCCGTGCCTATTTAAACCGGCTATCACGAAATGCAATTTACTTCGAACAGGATAATTGATGGCTGGAAATACCATTGAGTTAAAGATAAAGTTGGAGGGAGACAAGGAAGTAAACGCCTCCCTTGAACTGACCGAAGAGCAACTAAAAAAACTGGTTGCTGATGCCAAACGGGCCGGGGATGAGTCGAATTCCTTTCAGAAATGGAAGGGAGTATTGACTGACCTGAATCAGGGTCTCGAATTGGCACGAAAAGGCTTTGATGTTCTGATGATCCCGATCCGGAATGCCGGACAATTCGAACAATACAAAGCTGCATTGACCACCATGCTGGGTTCCACGGAAGCTGCACAGAGCCGCCTCGAAGAGCTGGTCGAATTCGCAAAAACAACACCGTTTGAACTTCCTCAGGTAGTTGAGGCGGCAAACCAGTTACAGGCTCTCGGCCGGTACTCGCAGGATAATCTGCGGATGCTTGGAGACCTGGCTTCTGCATCCGGGAAGCCGATGGAACAGGCATTGTCAGCTTTTGCCAAAATGTCGTCCGGTCAAAAAGGAATTGCAGTCGATATGTTCCGGGATCTGCTGATCACCACCGATGATTGGCAACGTGCAACCGGTAAGGGTATTTCTGCCAACGGTGAACTACTTGCCTCAACCGAAGAACTTTTAACTGCGCTCCCCAGAATACTCCAGGAAAAAAACTTTTCCGGAATGATGGAAATGCAAGCACAAACCTTTAACGGTGCTGTTTCCAATATGCAAGATGCCATCGGCCAGTTGATGACCAAACTCGGGGATGAACTTCTTCCGGTGGCCAAATCTGCTGTATCCGGAATCACCGCGCTGGTCCAGGCTATAACTCCAACCGAAACCGAATTTGAAAAGGCTTCTGCAAAAACAGCAGAACTTTCAACCCGATTTGAAACTCTTGCAAATCAATATGAGGTACTTGCTTCCCGAACGAACCGGACCGCTGAGGAACAAAAGATATTTACTGGAATTGCACAGACCCTGAGTACGGAATTCCCGAATTACTTCAAAGGGATGGATCTGGTCAATGGTGCATTTGATCAGAATGCAAAGGCAATTTCCAATGCCCGTACAGAGTTGAATAATTACATCGCCTCTCAGGTCCGGTCGGCTCTCCTTGCTGATCAATTGGCTGCTATTACTGAGGCCAGTAGCAAGAAACTCGAACTGACCAGAAGGAAAACTGCGCTGGAAGCCGAAAGAAAGGTTGCATCTGAGGATGGGTCGCTTGATAAAAAGGAAAGCATCGATCTTGGTGTCGGTGGAGACCTTGGGGGAAGAGCTGCCCAGGCAGGTGCCAATCTTGCGGCACAAACAGTTGGTCAGCGCATTGACGGACAAATAGGGGAAATTGACCGGCGTTTAGCTGAATATGAGATGGACATCGGTGATCGGAAAGTCAGAATGCAAGAAATCGAAACCGAACTGATTAACGAGTTTGGACTCAGCGATCCGATTTCTCCATCTGACCAAACCGGAACTGGAGGCAGTGGCGGCACGAATTCTGTTTCACAAAAAGCGGATGGAGAAGAAATTGACCGGTTTCATAATTCATTTAATGCAAAAGAATTAAAGCCAATTGAGGTCAATCAGTCAAGAAAAAGTATTGCGGACCGATCCCGGAATCAGGAGTATCTTGATGAGGCCAGAGAGTCGGCCGATGCAGAGATCGGATTACAACAACTCACCACGAAAGAACTGTTGGCCATTAAGGAGCAGGAGCTATTAAACCACAGAGGTACAGAGGAAGAGAAGCTGAGGATAAGTCAGGAAGTTTCTGGACTGCGGATGCAGGTTCATGAAGAAGAACGACGGAACAACCAGGCCTTGGTACAGGATATGCAAGCGGTGTGGTCTGACTTCAGTTCTGACATTCTCGATAAGTCAGTAACTGGAAAAGAAAGGATGGAAAGAATCTGGGAAGGAATGAAACTCAAATTCATTCAATCCATCGGCGAACAGGTTATCGCACACGCGATTGGCGAAGGCGAAATGACCGCCGCGACCAATGCTGGAGCAGCCGCTCGTATTGCAACGGCCACATGGGAAACAGCAGTTATCCTCGGGAAAAAGATGTGGGAAATTGCATCAACCTTATGGCAAAGCTACCTGACCTTTTTCTCCTGGGCCGGTCCGTTTGCTGTACCACTTGCGGCAGCTGGTGTCGGGGCTTCCATTGGAGTTGTGAAAGCAGGAATAAAGGCAGTAGGTTTTGATGAGGGCGGTGTTTTGGATCCCAGAATAGTTGCACCTCAACGAAAGTTTGAAGAGGTGATTCAGCAGGATATCATTCCTCGCCTTCAGCTTGCACAAATGGCATCGACAGCAAGTGCCTCTCAACCCATCGACTATGATCGCTTGGCAGCGGCCATGGAGCGCACCAAAATTGAACCTGTATTGAATGTCGATGGTGAAGACCTGAGCCGGGCAAATACTCGCGGACAAAAACTGGATTCAATGTACACGAGCTAATATGCCAATCAACGGGAATTACATATCTGAAGTTGGGGTGCTGGAAAACCACCGGTGGAAAATCCGGATGTTTTATTTCATCAGCACCGTTGGTGGTTACGGAGCCACCCAGGATGTGTCCGTTCATTCGGCAAAGTTCATTTCCTGCGAAGGTGATTCCGAGATTGATTTCTTCGACTTCAACCTCCGGGCTAATCGGGTCACAGCAAAATTCCAACAGATACCTATTTCCATGGGTGGTGACCTGAACTTATGGGGACACATCAGATCCGGAACCGGTGTTGGATCACAAACAGTAGCGGCATTCCATTCCACTGACAAAAACTTCTATCTGGAGATTTACCGAAAGTTGGATGGTGAAACCATCTATTTCCGGTTTAAGCGAGGGAGTGAGCGGTACGAGCGGACACCAAAAGGTGAATCGATTTCAATGACATTCACCGATGGATTTGATGAGTTGGATCAGATCAAGCAATGGAACCAGGCCGGCACCAGCCGGAATTCCACCTGGACCAATATTTTCTCCGGGAATAAGGTCTTCCTTACCTACCTTGCCGACATGATGGATCCGAAGTGGAATGAATCAAAACTCGGTGGCCGATCCGGATTTGTTCAAGACAATAACAAGTACTATCGTGATGGTACCAATTGGGTGGATATTTCTGGAGTGTATTTGAAAAGTACTGACTTCTCGAATGGCACAAGTGTAAATGATTCTTCCTACAAAACCGTTGCAGATGCAATCAAGGATGTTTCCCGATTCATGAACATGGTTGTTTTCAGCAATGGCCTGAATCAGATCCGGGTTGTAAAGGCACCAAAATTTACCGACAACACTTACCGGGTTGAACTGGATAAGGAAGACCTTGAGGGAAGTATCACCGAGAGCATGGTTTGGCCTCAGCTCGAGGGAATGGCGTGGTCGGTATATGACAACTCATCCCCGAAGGCTTTCTCATTCTACACCCTCGGGAATGTATATCTGAAGGATAACCGGATTTATGATACAAAGAACTCTCGGGAACAATCATCCGGATGACTCCTCAGAATAAACTTTACCTGACCGGTTCGCTTTACGATTGTGTTTCAATACACAACGGTTCGGTGAACGTATCCGATCCAGCAGAATTCATGTCCAAAAATGGACCTGCCTACGCCACCATCGGGTCAGCCTGGAGAGTTGTCCGGTTCAGCGGAATAAAAGTGCCGACCTTCAAACCCTCCAAGGTGCTTACTTTTCTATCATCCCATTACATTGCAGGAAACGAAGTATTTCTGACCCGGATCCAGCGGGACTATGTGCGATGCATAG
The DNA here is from genome assembly GCA_013360915.1 of Bacteroidota bacterium. Taxonomy (NCBI): domain Bacteria; kingdom Pseudomonadati; phylum Bacteroidota; species Bacteroidota bacterium. The sequence continues at coordinate 801 of JABWAT010000035.1, read as the reverse complement.
ATACTATCGATGGCATTTATGGATGGTGATCAATAGGTGAGATTAAGGGAATTTAGAAGATTTAATCTCGCAACCTTCAATTTTGCTAACTCCACTTTATCTAACCTTTCTGGAAAAATTTCACTGAAATTTTTAACCAAAACCGCTGTTCCTGCTGAACAGACCATAAGGATCCCCTTTCCTCCACCAACCTCAGAATAATCCACGTCGGCTGCAATCACTGCGTTACCTCCAAGTTCAAGACATTTCTTCCTGAGTATGTTAAAGCAGAAATTCTCACCATTTCGTAATTTGTTATTTAGGGCATTTGACTGCGAACCAAAAAGATCGGTAAAAGTAGATGTGAATTCAGAAACAATTCCTGTTCCGGTTGTTGATTGTCCAGTCACGATTCCGATCGAATTATATACCCATCCATTAGGAGAATGAGTTGTGACAATTGGAACAACTTGCATTAAACTTTCAATTTCAGAGTTAATTTTCTCCTTCTCCTCAGAAAAAATGACCACAGCCTCCCCATAAAGTTTTCTTCCACACTTTTCACAGTATCCAGGCAATCTTTTATTCAAGAATTCATTGATTACGGCAACCATGTAGTTGTTCAATAGAAGATTGGATCCAAAAACCGATTCTTTAATTTCAGAATTACAGTTCGGGCAAAAAGACTTATCCATGATATTTCCTTTCAAATGTTCCAAGCGCTCATCATTTCTTTCGCCTTCACCTCATCAAGGATCCGGACGTACTGCATGGTCATCTTAATCGAAGTATGACCCAACAGTTTCATAACCACCTCTGGTC
>JABWAT010000034.1 GCA_013360915.1 Bacteroidota bacterium | reverse complement strand
TGTGGCGTCCGGCGGAAACGTTGGAAACTCTGCGTTCGGCACAGCTAACCTTGAGCTGTACAATGTCGCAAAGGAAAGCAAAGGGATTTCCTGGAAGGGCAATGGTGTCACCTTGTCTGATGATCAGGAGCGCTATACCAATGGCACCGGAGAATTCGAGTACGTCTTTGATGAATGTCAATCAAGCACGGGCGCAACCGAGGCGAACATTCTCGCGGATATCGCAGCAGGTACCCTGTTCCAAATTAAGGAAACAAACCTGTCTGGTTCCCTGACGTTTGGCGGCACTACAGGTGTTCGGATCAAACTTGATATTGAGCCAAAGGACGGGATCAAGACCTATAAAATTTCCGGTAAGAAAACCGAACTTAACCGCGCTGCTCTGATCACGGAGGCATAATGCAACCAGTACTTGATCTGTATGATCAGGTCTGCATCGTTACCTCCGATGATGCCAACTTTAATTCGGCGGTGTGGTTAGACCAGATCACAGGCGGGAAGGGTTATTCCCTTGCCACCTTACAAAAGGAATTGAAAACCGGGGAAAGTTCATGTGTGGGATTTCGCCATGAGTTGGAGATTGAATTCATCGACCCTGCCAGCGTTGATACAATCCGTGGATGGATTGCTGCTGGATCCTCACTGAAAGCATACGCCTACGGGCCGGGAGGATCGGTTCTTTGGATGGCTCCCACGGATGCTCTGATTTCTGATGGTGTAGATAGTGGAGATGGAAAGCCAGCGATTTTCACAATTAAGTTTGTGAAGACCGGTTTCAATCTGGATATCCGGCACGGGAAAAATCTGCTGTTCCCAACGCTGTCGAATGGTTCATCTGTTGCCAGGTTCTATACTCCAACCAACGGGACAATTTCATCAACCACCAAAAACGGGTCATTCCCATTGGGGGTCAATCCGGTTCTGAAATTGGTTCAGTCCTCTCCCGGTCTTTCGTATGCACACACAGCGGGATCCGCTGGAGGGTTCAACATTCCGGTCAAAAATGGGATGGTCTTTTCAGTGTATGGGAACACCTACCTGTATAATCAAACCAGTTCATTCAATCGGAAAATGGGGCTGCGTTGTTTTGACGGCACCTCTGCATTTACTGAATCCCTCGAGGTTACCGACTCCAATGCCGGGGCACGGACACTCTTGGGTCAGATAACGGTTGCCAACGCCAACACGAAATTTGCCGGCCTTACATTGGTTGTAAACAATTCAGGTGGGTCTGCCACTTGTGAATTCGACAACCTGATGTTGGTGTATGGCAACGAAAATCTTGCACAATTCACGGAGGCATAATGGCTACCAGAAAATCGTGGACGGTACTGCATGACTTTCATCTGAACCAGGTAAATAACGAGACCCGGGAAGTGCTCGATGCCAATTTGACTGCCGGACAGGTTCTGCAGGAAGGCGAAGTGTATGAGACCGGAAAGTACATCCCGAAATCTGTTGCCACCGAATTGGTTTCCTATGGTGTCATGGCGGAAGATGAGGAATAATGATCTCAACCGGCAGTCAGATTATTTGTCTGGCACCTGCAACCGACACGCATTTCTCACAGGCCGTTTTCCTGCAGGAAATTCTTCGGGAAGGTCAGTATGAATCGGAAGATGAAGGAACTGAGCTGTGGGATCAGCAAGCGTGGAATGAAACCCGGACTCACCGGTTTAAGGCAGTCGTAGGAGATCATGAGAAGTTTGACCAAATACTAACTTGGTCGGCAGCCAACACTCCCTTAAACCTGTGGGTCTATGGTTTAGAAAACACCCGGATATGGATGGAAAACACCACGATCCGGTGTCGGGAAAAGCAATCACAAAAGACTGGTGAAATCATTGAGCTGGAAATTTCAATGGCCATCAGCAAAGCTGGCGCATTAATTACCAGAAGAACCAACATTCTGGATCCCACTGATGCCGATGGTTCAGTTGCAACTGAGTTCACAATTACCTCTGCTTCCTTCGGAACCGTTACACCGAATGGGTCCTTCACCACTGCAGTCGGAAATGCACTTCGTTTAACCGCATCCACTCCAGGAACATTTGCAAAAGCGCTGAACACCAAAAAGATTCCCGCGATTAAAGGAATGGTGTTTAGTATCCGGGGAAACATTTACGGGTCTGGTGGAACCGCCGGGATCTCTCACCGGCTTCAGTTAATCGGACATGATGGATCAGGTGCAATCACTGAAACACTCTCAATTCTGACCGCTTCCAATGGCCTTACTCTTCTCAGTGGTTCTCTCGCCATTGGTCATGCAAATACGAAATATGTCCGGTTGGAATTGGTGACCAAGGCTGATACCGGAAACAGCGTGTGTGAGTTCGACAATCTCGTGGTCATGCATGGACCATCCGTACCGACTTCATTCATCAACAATTAAGGAGCATCATGGAAACACCTGCTGAATACAAGGCACCTAAAATTTATGTGATCGCCGGGATTCGTTACCGGCTGGTAAAATGCACACCAAACCGGGCAGAAACATTTGACAATGAATACCTGGCTGCCAAAACACCACGACAAAAGGCAAAGCTCGCAAGGGGCATTGTTGAGAGAGCAGATCCAACCAGTATGGTTCCTGAACCCAACTGGGAAACAGAAGCAGAGATGGCGCAGGTTTTGGAGGTCCTGCACGATTTTTTGTCGCAATACGAGTCGACCTTGCTTATTGCATTGAACTTCTTAAAAGAATCGAACCCTCCTCACGCACAAATTCAAAAATCCGGGTTGAACGTTGGGCAGAAGAGTGGGCCAGCGGAAAAGGGCTGAAGTGGGTTATTTGGTCAGTTGCCAAGGATGATCCTATAAAGACTATCCAGATTAAGGAAAGTTGCTCGTACACGGAAATAGCCGAGGCGTATGTGTCAAGCCGAAGTCGTGAAGCCTATTATTTTGAAAGCGAAGAATGAAAAACATCAAGTTTGAAATCAGTATTCCGTCTGGCACACTCAGCATTGAAATTGACAATGAAAACCGGTCTGTTACCAAGAGCGTAAATGGGATTGTTGTTGAGGTAATTACTGCCCGGACTGATGACGAATGGAGGACCTTTCAAACAATAGTTGAGCGCTTGATCTCTGGCGTATCAATGGAGTAACCATGGCCACAAATGAGATCAAATTAAAGATCACTGTCGACGGAAAAGAAGCCATTGCAACAATGGAACTGACCGAAGAGCAGCTGAAGGAAATTGGACTCGCAGCAAAGAAGGCTGGCGATGATACCGAGCAGGGAACTGGTCGGATGCAAACAGCCTTCACTGAAATCAACCAGGGCCTCGAACTGGCGCAGAAGGTCCTTGGTACATTTACCAAGCCAATCATGGATGCTTCAGCAATGGAGCAATCAAGGGTGGCCTTCGAAGTCCTCACCGGTTCCGCAGAAATTGCAGATCAGACCATTTCAAATCTGAAAGAGCGTGCAGCTTCAACTCCTTTTGAATTCCGGGACCTGCAGGATGCAACCCAAGTCCTTTTGAATTTTGGAATTTCCATTGACGAGGCTCAGGTATTACTTGGTCAGCTCGGCGATGTATCCGGAGGAAATGCTCAGAAACTTCAATCTCTGGCTATTGTCATGGGTCAGGTGGCGAGTGCGGGCCGTTTGCAGGGACAGGACCTACTTCAGTTAATTAATGCCGGATTTAATCCACTTCAGGAAATTTCCCGGACAACTGGTCAGAGCATGGCCAGTCTGAAAAAGCAGATGGAATCGGGTGCAATTGGCTATGACATGGTTAAGCAGTCGCTGATTTCTGCTACTTCTGAAGGTGGCCGCTTTTACCAGATGATGGAAAAGCAGTCGCAGACTTTGGCCGGCCGGATGTCTACCGTCTCAGATTCTATTGGACAGATTTCAACCACCATCGGCCAGAACCTGATGCCGGTTGCGGAGGGATTTGTTGAAATGGCCGGTGATATTTCATCGACCCTGATCGAAATGAACCCAGCACTTGTCGGTGTCTTGGGTACAATTGGGTTGGTAACTGCAGCAGTGGTCACCATGGAGGCAACCGGACTGCGTGCCATGATTGCAGGGTGGAATACCTGGATCATCACTTCGGCGAGAGTCGCAACAGCAAATCTGGCCACTGCCATTTCCACTGGTGGGGTGACAGCTGCCATCAGACTGGCAACTGCAGCTGTAAAAGGGTTCTTTGTTTCCCTTGGTCCGATCGGCTGGGCAGTCATTGGAATCACTGCCCTTGCAACTGCATGGGGACTACTCAAAGATTCCACAGATGAAGCCACCAGTGCAACTGAATCCTACTCTCAAGCCGTTCAAAAGCTAAACAGGGACCAGGTCAGCAGTTCAATTTCAAAACTAAATAAGGAACTCGAACAATCTACTGCTTCTATCGAACGAGCACGCCAAGCCTGGCTGGCCGGTGGAGCTCGGGGTGATTACGATCAGGTTCTGGAGCACCATCTTTCCCTGGTAAAACAGAGAAATGAACTACTTGCCAGACAAGGTGAAATTGAAGGTTCCAGCACAAAGCAGGACGAAAAAAAATTCAACTACTTCGAAGCAGTAATCCGTTCGGCAAAAATCGAGAAGGAAATAAATGAGTCCATTTTAAAGGGAGACCTCGAGCGGGTTGATGTTCTTAAAAAGGAACATGGAGTTCTTAAGGATCAATTAGACGCATGGGAGGAGTTGAATAAACTATCCAGAAGCGGTGAGGCGTGGGATGCTGAACGCCGGGCCGGACTTAAAGACGCGAAAATGATTGATGCCCCAACCCGGTCGCGTCCAAATGCACCTAAGTACAGAAAGACAAATCGGGATTATTTTGATGATGCCCGCGAAAATGCTGATGCGCAAATTTATTCCCAGGATCGAACCCTCGAAGAGCAGATTCGGATAAATGAAGAGATCCTTTTAAACCATCAGGGTACCGAGGAGGAAAAACTCAGAATCAGTGAAAACATTACTGCTCTCCGGGTTGAGCAACATAACCTTGAGCGAGATGCCTGGCGTCAAAATGTCTACGACATGCAATCGATCTGGTATGACTTCAGCTCTGATATCCTCGATAAATCTGTAACCGGCAAAGAGCGGATGCAGAGAATATGGGAAGGGATGAAACTCGAATTCATTCAGTATGTTGGGGCCAAGGCAATTGCCCACGCGATGGGTGAGGCGGAAATGACTGCAGCAACCAATGCCGGAGCAGTAGCAAGAATCGCAGCTGTATCCTGGGAAGTCGCGGTAACCCTCGGGAAAAAGATGTGGGAAATTGCATCAACATTGTGGCAAAGCTACCTGACCTTTTTCTCCGGTTTTGGTCCATTTGCAGTGCCTCTTGCTGCTGCTGGCGTTGCGGCCTCAGTCGGTGTTGTCAAGGCAAGCATAAAGGCAGTGGGTTTTGATGAAGGTGGTGTATTGGATCCCAGAAATGGTCCGGGATTTTTTGAAGGACGCCGGGTAGAGATAGTTGCACCTCAACGAAAGTTTGAAGAGGTGATTCAGCAGGATATCATTCCTCGCCTTCAGCTTGCACAAATGGCATCGACAGCAAGTGCCTCTCAA
>JABWAT010000033.1 GCA_013360915.1 Bacteroidota bacterium | reverse complement strand
TCATCATTTCTTTCGCCTTCACCTCATCAAGGATCCGGACGTACTGCATGGTCATCTTAATCGAAGTATGACCCAACAGTTTCATAACCACCTCTGGTCGCATCCCCAACTCCAGGCTGAGCGTGGCGAATGTGTGCCGGGCGGTGTGAACGGTGACCAGTTCGGATTTCGGCAGCGATTCCTCGAGGCGTTCTTTACCCCGGAATCTGATCCGCTTGACCATGTGGGTAATCCCAGCAAACTGGCACAGTTCTTTTAAGTACTCATTAAATTTCTGATTCGAGATCACCGGAAGGCAGCTACTGAATTGACCTGCGTACCGGTCCAATATTTCAAGAGCCATTCGGTTGAGCGGGATGGTCACAACCCTTTCGGTCTTGACCATGTTCATCCTGATTTCCCGTACCGGTTGGCCGTTGATGCTTATCGATGTGAATATATGTTCGGGTGCCAATTGTGCCAAATCTGAATAACGCAGTCCGGTCACGCATGCAAAAATGAACACATCGCGAACGTGCTCCAGGCGTTGGGAGTCTGGTGTACAGTTGGCCAGGTTCTTCAGCTCTTCCATTGTCAGGTAAACTTTGGCGGCTTCGCGTTTAGTAACCTTCACCTCGCTGAAGTCCCCCTGAATGCCGGCTCCCCGTTTGTTCGCCCAATTAACGAAGGTTCGGAAAGTCCCGATCTGTTTATGGACGGTATTGTCAGTGAGGCCATCCTTATATAGAAAGTCGCGGAACCCATCAAGCCATTCCTGGTTCATCTTTTCAATTGATGGCTTGATGTTCACTGACCGGAAGTAATCATCCAGGTGTCGGAACATTGCCTGATAAACCTGCATCGACCCGTGCTTTGCGTAGGTTGATTTGAAGCTAAGAAAATCTGACCGGTATTGGTCGAAGTCGGCTTCCCTTACCTTCTCTGGGCGAACAATATTCGAAACCTCCGCAACGGTAGGCATCCGCCCCTCTGCCCGGGAGAGCCGGACAAATTGCCGGATCCGGTCTTCAAAAGACTGGAGCAAGAGGTTTAACTCAACTGCACCCCTGACATTTCTCCGGACCCGTTGCGTTTTCGGATCCCACTCTTTGAGGAAAACCTTCTCCCCGATGTAGTGACGGAACTTGCTCCCCCGGTCCTGATAAACCAGGAAGATGGGATGCCTGCCCTCTGAATCAGCATCCCAAAGATAGAAATTGATTGTGGCCATTTTTGGTGTCTATATTGGTGTCAAAATTTGTGTGTTCTGCTGAAACAGAATCGAAATAAAGCTGTAATAATATACAGTATAACCCTTTAATTTCAACTTAAAAACGCCGTTTTGGCAGTTTCATTGAGTGGAGTGGTTGTATCTCCCCCTCCGCTCCTGAAAAACTGCCTCCCGGCAGTTTTTTTTTGTGTGTTCCGGACCGGTCCCTTTTTGGGGGAATTGGTATCCATACCTGATTATGACATCATCCTCTTTTCATCAACTGATTCCTTCCTGGCTTCGGTTTATGGTTGCCGTGTTCCTCTCGGGCATGCTGATCAGTTCCGTTTTCCGGTTGCTTTTCCTCCTGTTTAACCTCCATCTGCTCGATGTGACCGGACAGGACCTCCTCTCGGAGGCCTTTCTGAAAGGTATTCCTTTCGATGCCAGAGTGGTCACCGCCTGGATGGCCATTCCCTTTCTGGTGTTGTCACTTTGTTGGATCGCCGACCTGGAACATGCTCTGATTACCCGGATTTCCACCCTGTTTATGGCTGTCGGCTTTGGCCTTGTCATCGCCACTTCACTCGCAGATCCTCCCTATTTCGATTATTACGGAAGCCGGATTTCCAAAGACATTCTCATGTGGACCGATAAACCCGGCATTATGCTGAAAGTATTGTTTGGCGATTTTTCCTTCATCCCCTGGATTGCAGCCGGTATTCTGGTTATTACCGGCTACGGCTGGTGGCTCATCCGGCTCGAAAAATGGTCTTTCACTCACCCCACGTTACCTGTCTCATGGAAAGTGAAGACCACCGTGTTTTTTATACCCTTGTTCCTGCTTTTTCTCGGGCTTCGCGGCAATGCCGAACTAAAGGGCAAGCCGGCCATCACTTCAGAGGCTTTTTTCTCGGATAATACCTTTATCAATCAGCTGACCATCAATCCGTTTTTTAATCTGGTCGATTCATTCACCATGTTCCGGCTTGAATACACCGACCCTGAAACTGCCATCCGGCTTACGCGGGAACACCTGGGTATTAAAGATCAATACAAAAGTCCCGTGGCACGTTTTGTGGATGGAGTTCCCGAAGGCCCCAAACGTAAAAATGTGGTTCTCTTTCTCATGGAAAGCCAGTCGGCTTACAAAACAAGCTGGTATGGTAAGGCTGAGAACCTGACCCCGTTTATCGATAGCCTGGCCACTGTTTCAAGATTTTACCCGAATACTTTCACCACCGGAGTCCATACCCGGAATGGAATTTATGGTACCATTACCGGCTTGCCCACTGTGATGGGAATCAGACCAATGCAGTCCTCTATCGGCAATGGAATCCCCTATGGCGGGCTGCCGCTGGTACTCAGAAACCACGGCTATCAGACCGTTTTCTTTTGTACCGGGAATAAAGATTTTGACAACATGGGCGGATTTCTCACCTACAACGGGTACGATCGGGTCATCGATCAGGATGACTATCCCACCGCTAAACGTTTTAACAAGTGGGGGGTAACCGATGCCGGTATGTTTACCGATGCCATCCCGATGCTGAATGAACTCAGCAGCAAGGGGAAACCTTTTTTCAGCACATTCCTGACCATCTCGGGTCATGAGAAAACAGATGTGGCCATGCCGGATGGCTTCCGGCCAACTGCAGAACTGGTCGAGGATCAGCGATTTCAGCTGGCCGATTGGAGCATCAGACGATTTTTCGAAATGGCCAGACACCAATCCTGGTACGACAGCACCTTGTTTGTGCTGATTGCCGATCATGGGTATAAAACACACATGATATATGATTTGTCGGTGGCCTACGTTCAGACTCCCCTGATTTTCTATGAGCCGGCGGGTCAGGACCCCATTATTGACAGACGACTTGCATTACAGATCGATGTCTTCCCCACTCTGATGGGACTACTTAATCTTCCGTACATGAATAACAGTCTCGGAATCGATCTGCAGACCGGTACCCGTCCGTTTGCCTATTTCTCAAACGGAACCAATATCGGGGTCGTCGATTCAACATATTATCTGATGCTGTCAGCTTCAGGAGCTGAGTTTCTCTACCGCTATCAGGAAGGATCAACCGAAAACCACCTGCAAAACCATCCTGACCTGGTTCAAAGAATGAAGGACTACGCGCTTCCCATGCTTCAGACCTCACAGTGGCTGGTTGAGAACCGCCAGGCCGGACTTGTTCCGCGTCCCTGATTTGCGGATAGTCACAGCATCGTTCCGGGAAATACGATTACCTTTGCTGTCACAACTAAACCTTTCGGGAGCTCCTATGCAACTATCCAGAGTTCTGATAATTCTCTTCTTTTTTGCAGTGCTTTCTTCCTGTGAAGAAACAACGGGTAATGACACTTCAAAAGTATCGGTCGGAATCACCGATGCACCTGCCAGTGTGGATTCCATCATGATTTCCTTCAACAAAATAGAAGCGAAGGTGGATAGCAACTGGCTTACATTGTTCGAAGGTTCATCAACCTTTGACCTGCTGAAATTCACGAATGGCAAGTTTAATCTGCTGACTCAGAATCTGGATTTGGAAGGAGACCATATCCATTTTCTGCGGATTAAAATGACCGGTGCAACGGTTTATAAAGATGGGGTAGCCCATGCCATGACCGTTCCAGGTGGTGATACACGGGGGATCCAGATCAATGTAAAGAACGGCCTTCTGAAGGCAGGTATCAGTTACACGCTTCTGGTCGATGTCGATGCCCGCCGGACGTTTATCCGTACAAAAAATGGTTTCCGTATGAAACCGGTTTTAAGGGCATTTCTGATCGCTCAGACAGGAAAGATCAATGGAACCCTTCAGGGTTGGACGGATGACCCCACCGTTTTTGCCATGAGCGGCTCCGATACAGTTGCCACCGCTCAGCCCGACCCGTCAGGTGCATTTACACTATGGTATCTTGATCCGGGATCTTATTCCATCGCCGTTTCAGACACGGTTGGATTCTCGAAAGCATATGCAGGGCCTTATACTGTCACTGCTGGGGGAACCACTTCTGCTGGTACGCTGCCGAAATCGGATCCTAAATAGCCAACCTGGTTAAAATAAAAAACGGGGCTTTGGGGCCCCGTTTTTTTTGTCTTTCAGGTCCAGGATTACTTATCAATCCCGATCAGATCCATCACAAACGCAAACTGCAGAGCCGTTTCTTTCAACGACCGGAACCGACCGGAGGCACCACCATGTCCGGCTTCCATATTGGTATGCAGGTAGAGCGGATTGTTGTCCATTTTTCTGACACGAAGTTTCGAAACCCATTTGGCCGGTTCCCAGTACTGAACCTGGCTGTCGTGCAGTCCGGTCAGAACCAGCATGGCTGGGTAATTTTTGGCTTCCACATTGTCATATGGTGAGTAGGACAACATATAATCGTATTCAGCCTTGATTCGCGGATCACCCCACTCCTTCCATTCAAAAGTGGTCAGCGGGATCGACTCATCGAGCATGGTGGTGACCACATCGACAAAGGGCACGGCTGCAATCAGACCCCGGTACAGATCAGGAGCCATGTTGGCCACTGCACCAATTAGCAATCCGCCCGCACTGCCGCCCGAAGCAAATAATTTATCCTTTGCCACATATCCCTGATTAACGAGGTACTCCGAGCAATCGATGAAATCATTGAAGGTATTAATCTTCTTCATCATTTTACCTTCATTATACCAATCGCCCCCCATTTCCTGACCGCCACGGATGTGGGCAATGGCATATACAAATCCACGATCGAGAAGGGAAATCCGTGAAATACTGAAAGTGGCATACATGCTGGCTCCATAGGACCCGTATCCATATACCCACCCCGGATTTCCTCCATTCTGCTTGAAAGCATCGACCCGGTAAACCAGTGACATCGGAATGAGGCGGCCATCGCGGGCCGGAACCATCAGTCGTTCAGTTTTATACAGGGCCGGATTGAATCCACCCGGAATTTCCTGCTGTTTCACCAACACTTTTTCACGGTTAACCATGTGGTAGTCGAACTGCGAGGAGGGAGTGGTCATGGATGTATAAGTATACCGGATCCAGGGTGATTCATAATTCATCGAGACACCCAAACCAGCATAATAGGCAGGCTCCTCGAACTGAACCGAATGCTGTGAGCGGTCATCCCACCGGATGATCCGCAAAGTTGATAACCCGGCACTAACGTCATCGACCACCAGGAAATCTTTAAAAACAGAGAAATTATTCAGCAATACACCATCCCGGTGCGGAATCAGATCCGTCCAGAATGCGGCACCCGGTTTTGAAACAGGAGCAGTTACCAGACGGAAGTTTACGGCACTCCTGTTGGTACGGATGATAAAGTTGCCGTCATGATGTTCAACCGAGTATTCCACATCAGAAGCAATCGGCTCAATCAGAGTCAGTTGTTTAAATGGCTTGTCATTGGCGAAAAACCGGACCACGTTGGCATCGGTCCGGCCGGAGGATACAAATGTATACTTTGCATCCTTTGACTGATCGAGTCCGACCGCCAGAGTCTGATCGGCTTCATAATAAATTTCCTTATCGGTGGCCGGATTTGTTCCCATAACGTGTGCAAGTACCCGGTCCGAACGAAGGGTCTTAGGATCCTGGCGGGTATAGTAAACCGTTTTATTATCGGTGGAAAAGACCACATTCCCGGTGGTCTTCAGAATCTCATCGGGCAGCCACTCACCTGTTTCCAGGTTCTTAAACCGGATGTCATAAAACCGGCGGCCAACTGTGTCGACCATAACGGCGGCCACTTTCTGGTCGTGGCTGATGGTGGTCCAATAACTGAAGTAACCCAGACCCATACCCATGGCATTTCCATCAATCAGGATTTCCTCAGTAGCATCCATGCTGCCTTTTTTCCGGCAGAAGATGGCGTACTCGCCTCCTTCATCAAACCGGTTATAGTAATAGTAGTCACCATATTGCCAGGGAGCACCGGAATCTTTCTCCTTGATTCGACCTTTCATTTCAGCGAATAGCTTATCCTGAAACGGTTTGGTGTGTGCCAGCATGGTATCCAGATAGTCATTTTCTGCATTCAGGTAACTAATCACCTCCGGATTTTCCCGCTGATTCAGCCAGAACCAGGGATCGATCCGGTCGGGGCTGTGCGAGACGCGTAAGGTTTCAGGTTGCTGTGCAGCCAACGGAGGCTGAACCGATGGACGGGATGTACAAGACATCATCAGAGCTCCTGCGGAAAGGATGAAGAGAAGCGGTTTGGTCATAACCTGTCTTTCTGATTGGATTGTTGTGGTGAATTCTGTAAAGGTACCGTACGGAAAGTTTTTTTGCGTCATTCCCGCTTAAAGGCAACAAAACGCAAAGACAGCAGAGATTCTTGTATTGAAAAACTAAAAAATCGTTGCGTTCTCCTGTATTTACCTTTGCGCACTCTCTGCGTTAACCGTATTTAACCGCAGAGGTAGCAGAGAAAAGCTGAGATCGCAGAGTTTCTTGTATTGAAAACCAAAAAAACCTTTGCGTTCTCCTTTATTTACCTTTGCGCTCTTTGCGTTAAAAGCATAAAAGACCGCCCCGCCTTTAACGAAAAAGCTCCTGAAAAGTTTCATCCGGGAAAGGACCGCCGGCTATGGTTGGAATTATCAGGGTCAGGTACTATTTTCCCGAACGAATTGTTATCGGAATTTATGGCCACCTTACTTGACGATTACCAGGCCCCTGCGGCCAACCAGGTTGACGATTACACCAAACAGAAACTGCAATTGCTGGTTAAACGTCCTCAGGAATTTCTGACCGAACTGTCTCCCCTGCAACCGCTTCAGCTGAAGGAAGTTCAGGAAAACCTGTGGGACATTATCATGGCAGAATCGGGCAAAAAGGGGGTTTCAGTCACCAGATCCGATATTATTTCCCGGTTTGAACCCACCACCAACTATCAATATCGGGCAGGATGCAAGGAACCCCTCGGCTATTGTACCCTGAACATGTGTATCCGTCTAGATCCGAAATGCTCGGTCAACCGGTTGCGTGGTATGATAGAAGTGCTCAGGAAAATTCTGGCTGAGATGTACAAGGCTGAAGACCTGGATTCCCGTCTCGCCGAGTTGGAAACCACCCATAAACCCTATCGGGCCATTCCGGCTGCCTCTTCCGAAACAGTTGTCGAACACCCGGATGTTGCCTTGAAGATCAGCCAGATCAAGTCAAAACTTCCGAATCTGAGAGAAATCCTCTTTTCAATCATTGAAATCGATGGCGCCGAAATGGTTGCCATGATTGATAAACGCGGCAAAATTGTTGAACTCGTCAGCAACAACAAGATTCAATCCACCATCTTTACCCGCCGGATCGCCATGCTGACCGATTATTTCACCAGATTGGGTGATCGGGTTTTCTCCTCCGGGATTCAGTCATCGGTGAATGAATATGAAAACGGATTGATACTTGTCCACAAGCTTGATCATGACCTGTTTATTCTGATTTCGAGCAGTACCCGGCAGGTTCCGGCCAGTTTTGCCCAGAAAACCTACCGGATTGCCGGTGAGTTGAATGCACAACTGGCCTCGGTCTTCCACTGACCGATCGGTCACCTTTTTTGATTCCCTCTCATTTACAAACGATATTGCTGCCATCAGGTAACCCCTGAACCATTAGGGGGTGACCGGTTTCGACGGGCTGAGTGTTGGTCCGGGAAGCGTGCAGAGGTCTCCGGAGTCCTCTTTAATCAAGTCGGAAAAAACATAAATGCTGACAACAGCTACGCAATGGCTGCTTAATTAAAGCAACCCGGTGCTGACGACCTTCTCCTGACGGGTTTTCAGCGCCGACAATTTGTCGGGATGCTGCATCGGTCCGCCCCGGGCCGGTGAGTAAGATCAGGGGCTGGGTGACCGCGAGGATGTTCCTGACCGGACGGAAGCCGAGATCTTAACAGGAACTGCGCACGGAGATGCCTTGATGGACACCTGTTCGGACGCGGGTTCGACTCCCGCCACCTCCACATTTCGTATTGAATATCAATGACTTAGCTATTATTGGTGTCAATATAGGTGTCAAAACTGAAGGCTACCGCAAACACGGTGGCCTTTTTTTATCCTGAGAAATATTTCTTTCGTCTGAGAAATTGATTAAAATGTGATGGTCGACACAACCCGAGTATACCATCATGAACTTCCCTACACCAGATTGGTCCTTGTTCATTGAAAACCATCTCGAATACATTTTCCGTTTCCGATCGGCTGTGTATGGATTGAGTGGTTTTGAAAAAATCATTCCTGTTTCATCCGACACATGCGCGCTTGGAACCTTCCTTCAGTCCCTGGCCGGTACCAACCTTTCTCGCCTGCCGGCTTATAAGGAGCTGATGGAGAAACACGATGCTGTTCATCTTCAGGCCTCAACCACCTATCTGGCAGCGATGTCAGCAGACATGATGATGACAAGGGCTGAACTTAAACGATTGGATCAGCTCACCAGAGAGCTGGTGCAGCTGATACCAAAATTTCAGAGTTCTTACAGTTACCTCCGGCATTAGCCTTCAGGTCGTGTAGGTTTGTTCTATCCTCACAGCCGGGTGCTCTCTGTATTTAAGCGCAGACGGCCGCCTGGAGACTCGTCGATACACCCGGACGACTTTACCCACCACCGGACCACACTTCGGCGACCAGCGGGCAAAAGCGACGGGATTCTCAGTTTGCAGAATGACCAGGTCACCTGATGTGATCTGATCGGTTACCTTGAAGACAATGCAGTCTTCCTTTGCCAGGCCCAACTCGGGGTAGTCGAGGCCCAGCACAATTGAATAATGGGGACTATTCACTGTTACCTCTTTATCGTTTATGTTACATCGGGGGCAGTGAATGTAAATGATACCGGACTACTGTTCAAGCGTACAGTGCCCATGTGGGTAAGTTGTGGATTAACTCATGTAAATTTTATTCTGAGCAAGCAGTAACAACACCATATTTAGCAGTAGTTTCCTTTGAGTCTCCATCAGAACCGAGGAAACTATCATCAATTATTGTTACCTTAAGCCGCCCAGACGATGTTTCCTTTTGAACAGTACAGCATTGAATTCCATCATCGTCTAAATCAATAGTCGAGTTTCCAGATCCATCTACTGTTCGACCTCCAAAAGATCCACTCCATTTCGTATCTGATTCTACTTTGGCCTTATAATCTGTACAACCAATAAAAAGTAGAAATGTGGAAGCTATTACACTATTCAGCGTCTTCATACAAATTCTCCATAATTATTCAACACATAACTTTGATTACATTTATTCCAAAAATAAAACAATCACCCTTGCCACCGATTGAGTTCCCCTGTCAAAAACAACATACACCAGTGGCGTAATTGATACCTTTCGAGTAGTTATATCTTTTGGAAGAATTTTGGTAGTCCTTTTATCCTTTTCAATCACATTAACCTTGATTTTTTGAAGCTTATAGGCTGATATAGTAGTTGGAAATATTATTTCACCTTTCGCGTAATAAACCGAATCAAGTGACTCATAGTCCTTATACATCATTTCTGAGACTTCGACATTGTTGAGGAGGTGCTTAGTTTCACTCTCATTTAATAGTTTCACTTTTATCGGTTCCTGTATATAAACCCAAGATGAATAAACGAGTTGTCCTGCATGGTCCGGATAGGAATCAATCACCCTACTGTCCGTATCCGGGAAACCAGGTCGTATCTCGTCCGGCTTCCCCATCTTCTTTTTAACCTCATCTATTGACATTCCTATCTCGATCTTTTGGTTGATTTTTGCCTCAAACAGGGTCATCTCACTTTGGCTATAAACAACCGAAGAACAACTAATAAAAATTAAGATTAGTCTAAATTGCATGATTATATCCCTTATAAATTGTATTCTTATTCAAAAATACTGAATGTAATCCGGAGCGTATCAATAAGTTTTCTTTCCGCTTCCTCTGGCTGAGATGGATTCCAAAGAATAGTATGATGATGATTTGTGTCAAAGTGTGCTTCGTGAAACAAATCTGCCCTACATGAGTAAATCACGGGTTTTCCAGATCCCTCTGCAAATCCAGCTTCCCAATAGGCACCCGGATTTTTATGGGTTAAATCAGCAATTAAAAACTTCGACTGAAGTATCATTACTCGTAACCTATTGTCGATCAGTCCAGCAGCAGGCTCATCAATTAAAGTCTTTAAATCAAGCCCAAGTTTAGCACACCCTGGTTTGAAGAAATCATAAAATATTCTGTCAAGTTCCGGATCATGGTATTTCATAGCCATGAAACCATAATTGCTTTTACTTTTTCCTGATTGAATTTCAAAATAATATTTATAGCCACTATAAGTTAAACCTAATTCTATTCTATTTGGAATTATAGTATTATTTATATTGTGTGGTGAAATGTAACCTGATTCTTGCAAATAATTAAGAAACCAATAGACGGATTCTTCAATATCACTATGTGTTACATCACAAAGTCTTTGAATATCCTCGGAAATTATTCGACCTGGTTCTGTGGATTTGAGACAAATGTATCCAAAAAGGGTGTTGATCCTTTCATCAATAGAAATTGTAAAATTATTTAGCTCATTTTTTCGAAATTCAGGACTTACATCAGGTATCTCATCAATATCATTCAATTTTACCCGTTGGTTCCAAATTCCATATATTATCCTCGAAATTTGTTTTTTTGAATAGCGAAGAATATAAAAGTCATTTATTCCTGATCTATCAATTTGCCATGGACCACATCTGGAACAATTAAAAAGTTGCATTGACGTACTTTTTAGATTTCCTTTTGTGGGAGTAAAAAGTAATTCGGAGTTACAAAGAGGGCAATTCATCATCACACCTTTATCCTTCTGACCACATCGACCACCTTGCCCACCACCCGGTAGGCTCCGTTGACCTGAAAGGAAGGAAACGCCGGGTTGGTGGATATTAACCACGGCTGACCATCCTTCAGCATGTATTGCTTCACCATAGCAGCATTGAACTCATTCAGCGCCACCACGACATCCCCCGGCTTTATATCAGCCTTGGGTACAAAGATCACATAATCCCCATGCTGGATGTTGGATCCAGTCATGGACTCCCCCTGCACCACCAGAGCGAAGGAGTTATCCGGGGCATCTGGCAGGGCGACGTAGTCAATTATATCCTGCTCCTTCACTTCGGGTATCCCTGCCGGCACCTGGCCGAGGACGGGGATCATCCGGACGGGCTTTGCTCCTGCTGGTAACCGGGTACCCGGGTCGTTCGCCATCATGGGACCTTCCCCAGTAAGGAACCAGTGGACGTTGATGCCGAGATAAAGAAGCCTTGTTAAAACTTCGTGCCCGGGGGTAACTGGGTCCTCGCCTGAGTAATACTTACC
>JABWAT010000032.1 GCA_013360915.1 Bacteroidota bacterium | reverse complement strand
GGTGATCGCTGCGGTTAAGGTGGTCTTTCCATGGTCCACGTGACCGATCGTTCCCACGTTAACGTGCGGCTTACTCCGGTCGAATTTCTCTTTTGCCATACTTTCCTCGGTACTTCTAAAAATTAATCAGAATTCTTTTTGTTCATGCCACTTTTTTCGATAATCTGCTCGGTAATGCTCTTCGGCACCTCGGCATAATGATCGAAAGTCATGGTGTAAATGGCCCGGCCCTGTGTCATGGACCGCATAACGGTTGCATATCCGAACATTTCGGAAAGCGGCACCATGGCCTTCACTACCTGAGCATCATTCCGGGAGGAAATTCCCTCGATGCGGCCCCGGCGGGAGTTCAGATCACCCATGATGTCACCCATGTACTCTTCAGGTGTCACGACTTCAACCGAGAAGATCGGTTCAAGGATGACCGGAGTTGCTTTGCGGCAACCTGCCTTAACAGCCATGGATCCGGCAATCTTAAAGGCCATTTCGGAGGAGTCAACCGGGTGGAAGGATCCGTCGAACAGTTTAACTTTCACATCCACAAGCGGATATCCGGCAAGAACTCCGGTTTCCAACCCTTCCTTAACACCTTCTTCGACCGGTTTGATGTACTCACGGGGAACAACACCACCGGTAATGGCATTTTCAAATTCAAAACCTTTGCCGGTCTCATTCGGTTCAACTTCGAGCCAAACGTGTCCGTACTGACCTTTACCACCGGACTGGCGGATAAACTTACCTTCGATCTGAGTTTTGGTTTTGATGGTCTCACGGTAAGCAACCTGTGGTTTACCCACATTTGCATCGACGCGGAACTCACGTTTCAGACGATCGATAATGATTTCGAGATGCAGTTCACCCATTCCAGAGATCAGCGTCTGACCGGTTTCTTCATCGGTGGAAACACGGAAAGTCGGATCTTCATCGGAAAGTTTTCCAAGCGACTCTGACAGTTTTTCGTAATCAGCCTTGGTCTTAGGCTCAATTGCAATCTGAATAACCGGTTCAGGAAACTCCATCCGCTCCAGAACAATCGGATGTGAATCATCACAAATGGTCTCGCCGGTACGGGTTCCCTTCAGTCCTACCACTGCAGCAATATCTCCTGCATAGATGGCTGAAATTTCCTCACGGTGGTTGGCATGCATTTGCAGCAGACGCCCGATCCGTTCCTTTTTACCGGTGGATGAATTCAGCACGTAGCTGCCTGACTGGAGCACGCCGGAATACACACGGATAAAGGTGAGCTTTCCGACGAACGGATCGGTCATGATCTTAAAGGCAAGTGCAGAGAATTTCTCTTCATCTGCCGGTCGACGTTCCAGGTGAATATGAGCATCGTCCACATCGTGACCAGAAACGTTACCAACATCAAGCGGAGAAGGAAGATAATCGACGACGGCATCCAGTAACGCCTGAACCCCTTTGTTCTTAAAGGAAGAGCCGCACAATACCGGCACAATTTTGCCAGCAATCGTGGCCTGGCGGATTACTTTTCTGATTTCTTCTTCACTTAAATCGACGCCCTCGAGGTATTTCTCAAGCAGGGTATCATCCAGCTCAGAAACAGACTCAAACAGATTGGTCCGCCATTTGGCAGCCAGTTCCTTAAAGGAGGAGGGAATCTCCATGATATCGAAAGTCAGGCCATTGGTTTCTTCATGATAGATAATGGCCTTATTGAGAACCAGATCAATGATACCGTTAAAAAGTTCACCCTGACCGATCGGAATCTGAATCGGAACAGCGTTTGAACCGAGGCGTTCGCGGATCATGGAAATCACATTATAATAGTCGGCACCGACACGGTCCATCTTATTTACGTAGGCAATACGGGGAACTCCGTATTTATTGGCCTGACGCCAGACTGTCTCGGACTGAGGCTCAACACCACCAACCGAACAGAAAGTAGCAACGGCACCATCAAGAACCCGCAGAGAGCGTTCCACTTCGACAGTAAAATCCACGTGACCCGGTGTATCAATGATATTAATCCGATGGTCCCGCCAGAAGGCAGTGGTGGCAGCAGAGGTAATGGTAATTCCACGCTCTTTTTCCTGCTCCATCCAGTCCATGGTGGCTGCTCCATCATGAACTTCACCGATTTTATGAACCTTACCTGTGTAGAACAGGATTCGCTCGGTGGTTGTGGTTTTACCGGCATCGATGTGAGCCATGATGCCGATATTGCGGGTTTTATCCAGACTAATCAGTCGCGACATATCAACCTTTATAAAATTTACCAGCGGAAATGGGCAAATGCCTTATTCGCTTCCGCCATCCGGTGAGTATCATCTTTTTTCTTAATCGCCGAACCTTCACCATTGGAGGCAGCGATCAATTCGTTAGCCAGCTTGGAGGCCATGCTTTTATCATTACGTGCCCGGGAGTAGGTCAACAGCCAGCGAATAGCCAAGGCCTGTCTTCTTTCCGAGCGAACTTCGGTCGGGACCTGATAAGTCGCACCGCCGACGCGTCTTGACCGGACTTCAACCAATGGGGAGACATTGGTGACTGCTTTCCGGAACACATCGATGCCAGGCGTTTTTGAACGCTTTTCAATCAACTCCATGGTTTGATAGAAAATGCTCTCCGCAATGGACTTCTTACCCTGCAGCATCAGGGAGTTAATAAATTTGGCAACCAGCACATCTCCGTAAACCGGATCTGGAATGCTATGACGTTTTTCGGCGCGTTTCCGTCTCACTGTAACACCTGTCTGAATCTTAAACTATTATTTTTTAGCGGTAGCGCCGGCTTTCGGACGCTTTGCCCCATATTTTGAGCGACCCTGTTTGCGGTCATTGACACCGGCGGTGTCGAGCGAACCGCGAACGATGTGATAGCGTACACCCGGCAAATCCTTTACCCGGCCGCCGCGGATCAGTACAATGGAGTGCTCCTGCAGGTTATGTCCCTCACCCGGAATGTAGGCAATGACTTCAAAATGATTGGTTAACCGCACTTTGGCGACCTTACGCAATGCTGAATTCGGTTTCTTAGGTGTGGTTGTGTACACACGGGTACAGACTCCACGACGCTGAGGACACTCGGACAATGCCGGTGATGCGGTCTTGTAAACCTTGGAATTCCGGCCTTTTCTGACTAATTGCTGAATCGTTGGCAATGAAGTAACTCCCTTTACATGCCCAGTTTTTGAAAATGAGCAACGAATTTACGAGAAATGAAATACAAAGTCAACCCGACTATGACGGGCATTTTTAACCAATCCGTGGGGATGGGACTGGCAGCAGTTATCGTGGGGTGGATAACAAACCCCTTCCGGTTCAGCGGAAGGGGTATTCAAAAATCAGGAAACCGGTTTATCTCCGGAACCAGCCTCATTGGCTGCTTCCGTTTCGGCTTCAGCAGGTTCTTCCGGTTTCGGACCAAGTGCCAGGCTCTGATAAGCCCGCAAGCCGGTACCAGCCGGAATCAGATGACCAACAATGATATTTTCCTTCAGTCCGAGCAGGTCATCCCGTTTACCGGCAATGGCTGCATCGGTGAGAACCTTTGTGGTTTCCTGGAAGGAAGCAGCCGAGAAGAAGCTTTCTGTGCTGAGCGAGGCAGAGGTAATACCAAGCAATACCGGTTGGGACGTTGCCGGGTGGGCATCACGGTACTGAATCTCGGTTTTACCCTTGCGCTTCATATCAAGGTTCACTTCACGAAGCTTTTTCTTGGTTATCAACTGGCCTTCCAGCAACTTGGAATCACCGGGTTCAAGGACAACCACTTTATCAAGAAGAGCGGCGTTTTCTTCTTCAAGCCGGATCCGGTCGATCTGATCTCCTTCCAGGAACATCGTATCGCCCGGATCTTCGACGTTTACTTTCTGCAACATGGGGCGGACAATGGTTTCAATGTGTTTATCATTGATTTTCACACCCTGTAACCGGTAAACGGCCTGAATTTCGTTAACCAGATATTCCTGAACGGCATTGGGTCCTTTAATCCGAAGAATATCTGCCGGAGAAATGGCACCATCGGTAATCCGGTCGCCCGAGAATACATGATCCCCTTCCTGAAGCAGGATGTGCTTGGAAATCGGAATCAGATATTTGCGCTGTTCTTCGGTTTCCGGTGAAGTAATAATCACTTCACGGGATCCGCGGCGTGTGGTTCCAAAAGAGATGAGACCATCGATTTCGGCGATGGTGGCAGGATCCTGCGGATTCCGGGCCTCAAACAATTCGGTCACCCGAGGCAGACCACCGGTGATATCCTTGGTCTTACTGGATTCACGCGGCATCTTGGCGATAATTTGTCCGGAAATGGCATTCATTCCATCCTGGACAGTCAGGTGAGCACGAACCGGAATGTGGTAGGTTGCCTTCAGGGTATCTCCCTGAAAAATCAGGATAGATGGAGACAAGGTCCGGTCCTTTGAATCGGTAATCACGATTTCGACGTGACCGGTTTGTTCATCTGCTTCTTCCTTGGCAGTGACTCCCATTTTGATATCCTTAAACACCACACGACCATCAAATTCACTGATGATAACTGCGTTGTATGGATCCCACTCAAAAATGGGTTGTTCTTTGACCACCCGGTCATTTTCGTTCACGCGAATCTTGGCACCATACGGTACGGTATAGCGGGTCAGGGTATGACCGACATCATCCTTGATATGGATAACCCCATTCCGGGAAATGGCAATCAGGATTTCCTCTTCACCATTGTCATACAACACCTTGCGGAGGTTTTCGAACTCGATCTTTCCTTCAAACTTGGCTTTAATGAGAGAAGAGTCTGTGATACGGGAAGCAGCACCCCCAATGTGGAAGGTACGAAGCGTCAGCTGTGTACCGGGTTCACCGATAGACTGCGCAGCAATCACCCCGACGGCCTCACCGATTTCAACCAGTTTTCCGGTTGCCAGGTTACGTCCATAACACAAGGCACAGACTCCGCGAGGCATTTCGCAGGTGAGCACCGACCGGATCATGATGCTTTCCAAAGCACTCTGATTGATCTTTTCGGCCAGTTCCTCATCAATGAGGGTTCCTGAAGCGATGAGCAATTCGTTGGTGATCGGATCGTAAACATCATTCAATGCAACACGACCCAGGGCACGGTCAGACAGTGGTTCCACGATGTCTTCACCATCCTTCAGTGCAATGACATTCAGACCATGAACGGTACCGCAGTCATAAGAGGTGATGATTTCATCCTGGGCCACATCGACGAGACGACGGGTAAGGTAACCGGCATCAGCCGTTTTCAGAGCGGTATCGGCCAGACCTTTCCGTGCACCGTGGGTGGAAATAAAGTATTCAAGAACCGACAGCCCCTCATGGAAGTTGGAAATGATCGGGTTTTCGATGATTTCCCCTACTCCACCAGACATGGATTTTTGCGGCTTCTGCATCAGTCCCCGCATACCTGCCAACTGGCGGATCTGATCACGGGATCCACGGGCACCCGAATCGGCCATCATGTAAACCGAGTTAAAACCGTCCCTGTGAACACTCAGTTTATTGAAGAGGGATCCTGCAACCTGATTGGTTGCCCGGCTCCATTCGTCAATAACCTTATTGTAGCGCTCAGAGTTTGTGATGAACCCATTCTGGTATTGTTCTTCAAACTCAAAAACCAGTTTCTGAGTTTTTTCAATGATGGATTCCTTGTCTTCCGGAATGATGATATCATCGAGGGAAATGGAGAGGCCACCCATCATGGCATGACGGAACCCGAGGTCTTTCAGATTATCGAGGAAGTAGGCAGTTTTTAATGCGCCGGCCTTCCTGTACGATTCAGAAATGATCGAAATAACCTTTTTCTTATTGACCACTTCGTTGATGTAGCCCATTTCCTCGGGAAGGATATGGTTGAATAACACACGTCCCGGGGTTGTGGTGATCCGCTGACCCTTGTATCTGAATTGCACGATGGCATGCAGAGATACGACCTTATTGTCGAGAGCAGCAACCACTTCGGGATAGGATGAAAAGGCCATGCCTTCTCCACGGTCGCCTTTTCTGGACTTGGTGATATAATAAATCCCAAGAATGATATCCTGTGATGGAACCAGAATAGGAGCTCCGGAAGCCGGAGACAGAATGTTGTGACTGGACAGCATCAGCAGTTGTGCTTCCAACTGTGCTTCATAGCTCAGAGGAATGTGAACTGCCATCTGGTCACCGTCAAAGTCAGCGTTGAACGCCGTACATACCAGCGGATGCAGCTGGATGGCTTTCCCTTCGATCAGTTTCGGCTGGAAAGCCTGAATTCCCAACCGGTGCAGGGTCGGAGCGCGGTTCAGCAGGATTGGGTGACCATCGATCACCTTTTCCAGAATATCCCATACTTCAGGACCCTTGCGTTCTACCAGTTTTTTAGCAGACTTAACCGTTTTCACGTAGCCGCGCTCGATCAGTTTTCTGATAACAAAGGGTTTAAAGAGTTCAACCCCCATGTCCTTCGGAAGACCGCACTCATGGAGTTTCAGTTCAGGACCGACCACAATAACCGAACGACCGGAATAGTCGACCCGTTTACCGAGCAGGTTCTGACGGAAACGTCCTTGTTTTCCTTTCAACATGTCGCTGAGGGATTTCAGTGCACGGTTTCCATCGGCACGAACCGCATTGGATTTTCTGGAATTATCAAGCAGAGAATCCACGGCCTCCTGAAGCATCCGTTTTTCGTTCCGGAGAATCACTTCGGGAGCCTTGATATCAATCAGACGCTTTAAACGGTTGTTTCTGATGATAACCCTGCGATACAAATCATTCAGGTCGGAGGTAGCAAAACGCCCCCCTTCCAGCGGAACCAGCGGACGAAGTTCGGGCGGAATAACCGGAACCACCTTCATGACCATCCACTCGGGTTTATTTTCCGGTTTGGTGTCAGCCGGACGGAAGGCTTCAACGACTTTAAGTCGCTTCAGGGCTTCGGCTTTCCGCTGAGAGGAAGTTTCAGTCAACGCCTGAGAACGCAGTTCGGCTGCTAGTTTCTCGATATCCACTTCAGCCAACAGGTGTTCAACAGCATCGCCGCCCATTTTGGCAACAAACTTATTCGGGTCATGATCATTCAGATCGAAATTACTTGAAGGAAGGGAGTCCAGTACTTCGAAATATTGCTCTTCGGTCAGCAAGGTATTCTTTGCAACCGAGGAGGCCCCCTGATTTATCACCACGTAATTTTCGTAATAGATCACTTTTTCGAGTTCCTTGGTGGACAACCCGAGAATGTAACCGATTTTGTTTGGAAGCGAGCGGAAATACCAGATATGAACCACTGGAACGGCGAGGGAAATATGTCCCATCCGCTCACGACGGACACTTTTCTGGGTTACTTCCACGCCGCAACGGTCGCAGATAATACCTTTATAGCGGATACGCTTATATTTTCCACAATGGCATTCCCAGTCCTTGATCGGACCAAAAATTTTCTCGCAGAACAAACCGTCTTTCTCAGGTCTGAAGGTCCGGTAATTGATGGTTTCCGGTTTCAGAACTTCACCGTGTGACCGGGACAGAATGGCTTCAGGGGAAGCCAGACTGATGCTGATCTGACGGAAATCTTTCTTAAACTGTTGGGTCGGAGTGTAATTCACTGTTTCATTCTCCAGATCAAAATAAAGTGCCTGTTAGGGTGAGGTTAATCGATATTGACTTCCAGGCCAAGACCCTGAAGTTCCCGTACCAGAACGTTGAAAGATTCTGGTGTGGAAGGATCCGGCAGGTTTTCACCTTTAACAATCGCTTCGTAAACTTTGGAACGTCCGGAAACGTCATCCGACTTCACAGTCAGGATTTCCTGAAGGACATTGGCTGCCCCGTAGGCTTCCAGTGCCCATACTTCCATTTCTCCGAAACGCTGACCACCGAACTGTGCCTTACCACCCAACGGTTGCTGGGTAATGAGTGAATATGGTCCGATAGAGCGTGCGTGAATCTTATCATCAACCAGGTGAGAAAGTTTGAGCATGTACAGAATACCGACGGTGACATCATTATCGAATTTTTCACCTGTACGGCCATCACGAAGCGTGGTTTTGCCGGTGGTTTTAAGACCAGCTTCCTTCATGAAATTCTGAACATCATCAAAAGTGGCTCCGTCAAAAATCGGGGTGGCAAATTTGAGACCCAGTTTTTTTCCGGCCCATCCGAGCGATGTTTCGTAAATCTGACCAAGGTTCATCCGGCTGGGTACGCCCAGCGGATTGAGGATGATATCGACCGGTGTTCCGTCTTCCATAAACGGCATGTCTTCAACAGGAACAATCTTGGATACCACGCCCTTGTTACCGTGACGGCCGGCCATTTTATCGCCCACCGAAAGTTTGCGTTTTTTAGCAACATAGACTTTTGCCAACTGGACAATTCCCGGAGGCAATTCATCACCAACCTGAAGTTTAAACTTCTCACGTTTATGCCAGTCTTCTAGTTCCTCGAGCTTTCTGGTAAAATTGTATACCAGCACATCGAATATTTCATTGGTCGAGGCATCATCGGTGAACCGTGTTTGCAGATCGAGATCGGCAATGGTCATCGGATCACGGAAGTCTTCAGTTTTGATCACGGCACCCTTTTTAACCAGGGTTTCGCCATCTTTCATGTAAATTCCGGATGACTTTTTACCAGTCAGAAGAGCGCCCAGTTTTTCACCCATCTGAACGTACAGATTTCGGGTGCCTTCACTGAACTCGCGTTCAATGGTTTCGAGGCGGTTCTTTTCTTCCTTCTTGGCAATGGCGTCTTTTTTCTTGCGGGAAAAGAGTTTGGTACCGATGACGATACCTTTCAGTCCCGGAGTCGCCTTCAGGGAAGCATCCTTAACATCTCCGGCCTTATCACCAAAGATGGCCCGGAGTAATTTTTCTTCCGGAGTCGGATCTGTTTCACCCTTTGGAGTGATTTTTCCGATGATGATATCACCATCATATACTTCAGCACCTACACGGATGATGCCGTTCTCATCCAGATTCCGCGTTGCCTCTTCAGACACGTTCGGAATTTCACGGGTCAGTTCTTCTTCGCCCCGCTTGGTGTCCCGAACCTGAAGTTCAAACTCTTCGACATGGATGGAAGTAAACACATCTTCAGCAACCAGTCGCTCTGAGATAATGATGGCATCTTCAAAGTTGTATCCTCTCCAGGGCATGAAGGCAACCAAGACATTTCTTCCAAGCGCCAGTTCGCCTTCCTGAGTCGATGAAGAATCGGCCAGGACATCCCCTTTATGGAGTTTTTGCCCGGGTCTAACAATCGGACGCTGATTCACACAGGTATCCTGATTGGTTCTGTGAAATTTCAGCAGACGGTAGCGGGTGATCTGCTCATCGGCAAAGGTCGGATCGAATCCGTTCATGGTCCGGTCATACCGGACATGAATTTCATTGGCATCCACATAAATGACTTCGCCTTCTCCTTCCGCAACCAGAATGGCTTTGGAATCCTTGGCTACTTTCCACTCAAGACCGGTTCCGACAATCGGACTCTCCGGACGCAGAAGCGGTACCGCCTGGCGTTGCATGTTTGATCCCATGAGGGCACGGTTTGCATCATCATGTTCCAGGAATGGAATCAGTGAGGCCGCGGCCGATACAATCTGATTCGGTGCAACATCCATCAGTTCCACTTCATCGGGAGGAAGCACGGGAAAGTCACCCTGTAACCGGCATTTAATACGGTCATTTACAAACTGACCATCTGTTTTCAGAGGGGCATTGGCCTGAGCAATCTTTTTGTCTTCTTCTTCTTCGGCATCCAGATAGATGATTTCCTTCTGAACCTTGCCTTCATTGACCACCCGGTATGGGGTTTCAATAAATCCGAAATCATTGATTTTGGCATAAATACAGAGTGATGAAATCAGACCGATGTTTGGTCCTTCCGGCGTTTCGATCGGACACAGGCGGCCATAATGGGTATAATGGACGTCACGAACTTCGAAGCCGGCCCGATCGCGGGTAAGTCCGCCGGGTCCAAGGGCAGACAGACGACGCTTGTGGGTCAGTTCTGCCAATGGGTTGGTCTGATCCATGAACTGGCTCAGCTGGTTGGTTCCGAAAAAGGCATTAATTACCGACGAAACGGTTCTGGCGTTCACCAGATCCTGAGGCGCAAATGATTCGTTATCCCGGAGGTTCATCCGCTCCTTGATGGTACGCGCCATACGGGCAAGACCCACACTGAACTGTGCTGCAAGCTGTTCACCGACGGTACGGACCCGGCGATTGCCAAGGTGGTCAATATCATCGAGTGACTTATTGTTATTTTTCAGATCAATCAGATAATGAATGATCAGAATAATATCCTCGCGGGTAAGAACTGTTACGTCGATGGGGATATTCAGACCGAGCTTTTTGTTAATCCGATATCGACCCACATCACCGAGATCATACCGTTTCGGGCTGAAGAAAAGTCTTTCAATGACGTTCTTTGCGGTTTCAAGATCAGGCGCATCACCCGAGCGGAGTTGTTTATAGATATGATCCAGTGCCGATTCCTCATTAAAGGTTTTGTCGGCATTGAGTGTATTAACGATCACCCTGAATTCTTCGGCCTTTCCGGCTTTCAGAAACTTGAGTGTATCCACACCGGCCTTTTTCAGCTCATCAATAATTTCTGCAGTAAGGGGTGTTTTCGTATCAAGGATCATTTCACCGGTTTCCTGATCCACCACCTCGGTGATCACCATCCTGTCGATATAATCCTGAATCGATTTTGATTTTACCTTAACCGCTTCAACCAGATGAAACAAGTCATAAATGGACTCATTGGTTGGGTATCCGAGTGCACGCAGAAGTGTGGTGATGTGGAACTTTTTCTTTCTGTCGATGTAGGCAAACATGACATCGTTCACATCGGTGGTGAATTCCACCCATGATCCGCGGAAAGGAATGATACGGGCACTGAAAAGTTTGGTACCATTGGGATGAACCGATTCGCCGAAAAACACACCAGGTGACCGGTGAAGCTGACTAACGATTACCCGCTCGGCACCATTGATAATAAAGGTACCCTTCTCGGTCATATAGGGAAGATTACCGAGATAGACTTCCTGTTCGATTGTATCGATATAATCGGAGCTGTTGCCCGATTCATCTTTTGTTGAAAGACGGAGTTTGGCCTTCAGCGGAACAGCAAAGGTCAAACCGCGCTCGATACATTCGATGACGGAGTATTTTGGTTTATCGATGTAATATTCAACAAACTCGAGAATGTAATTTTCCCGGTTGTCGAAGATGGGAAAGTTTTGCTGGAAGACCCGCTGCAGACCAACATTGTTGCGTTTATCCGGGGGTACTGTATCCTGAATAAATTGTTTGAAGGATTCGACCTGAATACTGAGCAGATCCGGAAATTCAGCAGCCGCTTCAATTTTCGAGAAATTAATCCGGCCCGACTCGGTGCGCTTAAATTGAGAAAGATCCATTATGCCCTTCAGAGTTAAAGTTTCGGACGAAAAGAAATACGAGAGACGGACGTTACGGGCTTAAAATGATAAAAAGCAATAAAAAGCCGACACGTCTGCGCCGACTTTTTATTGCATAAAAGCCCGTAAATAAGTGGTTGTGACGAAGTAATTACTTCAGTTCTACAACAGCACCGGCTTCTTCGAGCTCCTTCTTCAGTTTCATAGCATCATCTTTCGAGATGGCTTCTTTAACTGATTTGGGAGCACCGTCAACCACGTCCTTGGCTTCTTTCAGACCGAGACCGGTAGCTGCACGAACCACTTTGATCACATTGATCTTGTTGGCACCTGCATCTTTGAGGATGACATCAAATTCGGTCTTTTCTTCAGCCGGGGCAGCAGCAGCAGCAGCAGCCGGGGCAGCAGCAACTGCTACAGGAGCAGCGGCAGATACACCAAATTTTTCTTCGAGTGCTTTTACGAGTTCAGCTGCTTCAGAAAGGGTCAGCTTTCCGATTTCTTCAACTAGAGTATTGATAGCGGCCATTGGTTTATTAACTCCTATTTAAAATATCTTTGGTTTAACCTTAATTGTTCTTTTTCGCAACTTCGTTGATGGCGTACATCAGGTTCCGCATCAGGGCCGACATGATACCTACAAGGTTCGTAGCCGGGGCATTGATTGAAGCCATGGCACGGGCAATGAGTTGTTCCTTGGTAGGCAGAGTAGCCAGATATTCCAGCTTATCCCCACTGAACACCTCGCCATCGACATAGGCTGCTTTCAGACTTGGTTTTTCTGATGTTTTCAGAAACTCTCTGATAATCCGTGCCGGGGCAATCGGATCGTTCCGGTCTGCAAAGGCAATTGCAGTGGATTGTTTCAGAGAATCATACAGTTTGTCGTATCCGCCGACTTCCGTCATGGAACGTTTGGCCAGGGTGTTTTTAACCACCATATACTGAATACCAGCCTGACGAAACTTGTTACGGAGATCATTGGAACGCTCAACCGTGAGTCCGGAGAAGTCGGTCAGATAGACGCCGCTGGTGTTTTTCAACTTCGCGGTTACTTCTGCGACAATGAGTGCTTTTTCATCTTTTTTCATGCCGGGTTCTCCAGTTAAGCACCAATCAAGGTACGGTTAATCCGAACACTTGGCCCCATTGTTGAGGAAACGGCTACACTTTTAATGTAGGTTCCTTTGGCTGCGCTCGGTTTCAGGCGGATGACAGTTTGAAGCAGGGCGTTAAAGTTCTCAGTTAATGCTTCGTGAGAAAAGGATTTTTTCCCAATGAGAGCATGAACGATCCCGGCTTTATCAACGCGGAATTCGATTTTTCCGGCTTTCAGTTCCTCAATGGCTGCTTTCACATCCATGGAAACCGTACCAGATTTCGGATTCGGCATTAAACCGCGGGGTCCGAGAACTTTACCCAACTTTCCTACTTCAGCCATTACATCGGGAGTTGCTACGATGACATCGAAATCAAACCAGCCGCCCTTGATCTTTTCCACATATTCAGCCAGACCGACATAATCGGCACCAGCTGCTTTTGCTTCTTCGACCTTGTTCACGTTACAGAGAACGAGAACTTTTGGCGTTTTACCGGTCCCGTTCGGCAAGCGAACGGTGCCCCGGACAACCTGGTCTGCATGCCGAGGATCAACTCCCAAGCGGATTGCAACATCGACTGACTCGTCGAATTTTGCGCTTGGTGTGCTCTTAACTGCAGCGATGGCATCAGAAATGGAAACTTCTCCCACTCCTTCTACCTTTTTAACCGCAGCAAGATAACGTTTACTGCTCTTCATGTGACGCTTTCTGTTTGTTGGATAGGTTTATTAGTCTACGACGGTGACACCCATGCTTTTTGCAGCGCCTTCGATCATGCTCATGGCAGATTCGACTGAGCTGCAATTCAGGTCGGGCATTTTAACTTTTGCGATTTCCCTGATCTGATCACGGGTAATTGAGCCCACTTTCGTACGGTTTGCTTCGGCCGATCCTTTTTCAATCTTGATGGCCTTTTTAATCAGAACAGCAGCCGGAGGGGTCTTTGTGATAAACGTAAAGGATTTATCAGCATAAACCGTGATCACCACCGGAATGATGTAGCCCATTTTATCCTGGGTCTTTGCATTAAACTGCTTACAGAATTCCATGATATTCACACCCTTCTGACCGAGAGCGGGTCCGATAGGAGGAGCCGGGGTTGCCTGTCCGGCGGGAATCTGCAGCTTGATATAGCCGGTAATTTTCTTTGCCATTGTTGTGCCTGTTTTGTTTTAAGTCGGTTTGTTTAAACCAGTGAATCACCTTTGATGGGTTCCACCTGGAAGAAATCCAGTTCCACCGGTGTTTTACGGCCAAAAATCGAGACCATGACTTTGACCTTCATCTTCTCTGGCTGAACTTCCTGAATAATACCTTCAAAGTTGTTGAAAGGACCTTCGTTCACCTTCACATGATCGCCGACCGAGAATGGAACTTCATAAGACTCGGTTTTCTCTGCCTCATCAATTTTTCCAAGAATCCGGCGCACTTCATCCGGGCGAAGCGGAACCGGCTGGTTCTTGTTCCCCAGGAACGACATGACAGAAGGGACGTTTTCGATAAAGTGAATCACTTCCTTTGTCAGGTCGGCTTCGACCAGAATATAACCAGGGAAGAAAGTCTTGGTTTTCGCTTTCTTCTTACCATCCTTCATCTCGAAAACCTTCTCGGATGGAATAAGAACGCGGGCAATTTTCTCGCTGAAATCGAGATGTTTCATCTCGGATTCAATGATGTTCTTCACCTTGTTTTCATGTCCGGAAAATGTCCGGACAATGTACCACTTAAATTCCAAAGGGATATCCCGGCTTTTCTTGTTTAGAAGATTAACTTAAGTAAGTAGCTGAAGGCAGTGTCTACTGCATAGACAGCTGTTCCAAACACCAGGGAAAACACAAGAACGATAACCGTGGATTCACGGAGTTCTTCTGGTGTGGGCCAGGTGACTTTCGACATTTCCGACATGATATCGGTAAAGAAGGTTTTTATTTTATCCATAGCGGTATTAAGAGTTTGCACGACAGGAGGGACTCGAACCCCCAACCTGCGGTTTTGGAGACCGCTGCTCTGCCAATTGAGCCACTGTCGTAGAAAGCCTTCTTATTTGGTTTCCTTGTGTGCGGTGTGCTTGCTGCAGAACCGGCAGAATTTTTTATGCTCAATACGACCACTGTGAAGTTTCTTATTCTTCGTGGTGGAATAGTTTCTGTTTTTACAAACCGAGCATTCGAGCGTGATAATGTCTCTCACAACTGACTCCCTTTAGAAAAAGCAAAAAGAACAGGGCTGCACCCTGTTCTTTATTTGCTGCTTTCCTGTATTTTATTCAATAATCTTACCAACGACACCAGCACCCACGGTACGTCCGCCTTCGCGGATAGCGAAGCGAAGACCTTCTTCCATGGCCACGGTGGTGATCAG
>JABWAT010000031.1 GCA_013360915.1 Bacteroidota bacterium | reverse complement strand
CTGAATTCTGAATTCTTTTGATTTTAGAGTCTCATCAGAAATGAAAGAAATGGACCCTCTCCCCTTCCCTCTCCGGCGGAGAGGGAGTTATTCATGTTTGAGTATTCCGTCTTCTGAATTCTGTATTCTGAATTCTGAATTCCGGTCCCTGAGCGGAGCCGAAGGGCTGAATTCTGTCTCCTGTCTCCTGTCTTCTTTCCTCAGCTATTTCTTAAATGTATCAGCCGATGGAACAATGCTCACCGACTTTACATTCAGCGGAAATACTGCCACCTGTTTGTCTTCTTCAAAAACTGAAGCAGGTAACTTCTCTGCCACTGCTTTTTTATAAATCATCGGTGACGGCTGATTAGATTTCAGCGCAGCTGCCAGCGGACCTGCTTCTTTGTCATTGGTGACAATGGTGACAAAGAGGTTTTGAGTTTGCCAATGTTTTTTAATGGCTGCATTGACCTGCTCCAACGTGACCGATGCAAGCAATTGATCCAGTTCTTGAATCCAGTCCACGCGACCGTAGAATTGTGAGTCGAGCAGATATCCAATACGGTCCTCGGGTGTCTGCGTGTACAATTTCGTGTATCCACGCAGAAACTCAACAGTTGCTTTAAAATCGGCTTCGGTCATTCCGTTTTTCACCAGCAGATCCAGTTCACGCAGGGCCATCCGGATGGCGAAATGTGCATGTCCCACTTTCACGTTCCCCATTTCGGCCGGATTGTTTGTCCGCAGATTATCGGCGGTGGCCACAGGACGAATCCAGATGGAAAAATAATTCGACTGACGTGGCACACCCGACGGAGGCAGCATGTACTGACCGCCCGATTCGTACCACTCAATGTAGGAATAATCCCCATAATTCATGGACCGGGTTTCACGGATTTTCTGATACAACCGGCTGTAAGACTTCCGGTGTTCACCTAACCAGGAATTAGCCACCATCAGGGCAGCAAATTCATCGCTCGACCGGGTAATCGAAAGCGGAGTTCCCATAAAAATGGCAGATCCGAAGGCATCGGGTTTGGTGATGATTTCCACCTGGATGCCATCGGGCGTTCTGGCTTTACCGGGCTCCGGCAGAACCGGTTTTCCATCAGGCAATCCGGCCAGATCCGATTCGAGTTGTTTCAGGAAGGATTCCGAATAACTCCCGGTCACACCAACAATCAGATTGTTACGGGTGAAAACGGCCTGATAGTGCGCCTTCACATCCTCCGGAGTAATGGACTGAACGCCGGGAACGGTTCCCATCACCATGTGCTGATAGTTGGTTCCGCGGAAGAGAAAATCCTCCAGCGCCAGTTTGCTGTAATCCTCGTCGGAGGACGCACGGACATCTTTTTCCACATAAGTCAGGTGAGACTTTTTAATCCGGTCAAAATCGGCCTGATCAAACCGTGGTTTCAGCATCAGGTCACGGATGAGTGCCTGAAATTCCGCGCTGAAATCTTTGTGGAATTCGAAGGTGAACACCGACACTTCTTTATCGGTGGATGACCAGTAACGGGCAGCCATCGGATAAATCTGATCCTGAATGTCACTGTAGGTTTGGGATTCGGTTCCGCCCCCGCTGACGAGTGCAGCAGTCAGAGCGGTTAATCCTTCCTTTCCGGCCGGATCGGCAATGGATCCGTTACGGAATTGCAATTTCACCACAATTTTAGTTGAAGCTCCTGGTTTCACCACAAACTGGGGTTGTGCCATGAGCAGGGCCGGAGCCATCAGTAATGCAAGAATCAGTCTCATTTCACACCTCCTTGTTCGGCAGCTGAAATGGTGGCAATGGTGAGTCCGGTTTCGACAAACCAGGTGGAAGCCACCGATTTAATATCTTCAATGGATGTTTTTTCATATTGCTGATACAGACGATTCACCGCTTCGGGATCTCCTGTAAGGCTGATGTAATGGCAAAGCGAGTTTGCAATGGCATCCGGATTATCAATTCCCATGGCGTAAGAATATTTCAGGTATGATTTTGTTTTTTTTAGTTTTTCCGGATCGAGACCTTCGGTTTTTATTTTTTCGAGTGTGGCCGTTATCTGATCGCGTACATACTGCATATCCTCGGGTTTAAACACACTGGCCATGATTCCGAACAAGCCGGGATCGCGGCTATCCATGGCCCCTGCCTGAATCCATTGAACTTTCTGCTCTTCCAGCACCAGTTTCCGGTACAGATCAGACGTTGGTCCGAATGCATAGGAGCTGATGATATCGTACGATGGGAAATCGACCTTTTTTTCGTCAAAAGCAGCCACTTTGTAATTCATGGAAAGAACCGGCAGAATGGATCCGTTTTTCACATGCACATACCGGGTTCCGGTTTGGGGTGGTTCAACGGGAATGGTATCGGTATGCGTTCCGCGTTTCCATGTTCCGAAATATTTCTCGGCAAGTGCATTCACATTATCGGGGGTTACATCACCCACCACAACAATCGTGGTGTACTCGGGCCGGTAATAGCGGTCAAAAAAGGTTTTTGAATAGGCGAACTGATTCGGCATGTCCTCGATGTCTTTGTAAAAACCCATGGTGGTGTGTTTGTACGTGTGCACATCGTAAGCCGCATTCTGAGTGGCTTCGTATAACTGGCTGTAAGGAGAGGCGTAATTTTTCGTATACTCCCCTTTCACTGCGCCAGCTTCGACTTTAAAATCACCTTCTGAATAATTCAGGTTCATGAACCGGTCGCTTTCCAGTTCGAACATGGTTTCAAGTCTGGCAGCATTTCCGGTCATGTGGTACACGGTACGGTCCATGCTGGTGTTGGCGTTGGCCGAGGCACCGGTCGATTTAAGCACTTCGTTGTACTTGTCATTGGGATACTTATCGGTCCCTCTGAACATCATGTGTTCGAAGAAGTGTGCAAAACCGGTCACACCGGGTTCCACTTCGTTACGGCTTCCGGTGCGGACCACCAGATAAAATGCAGCCAGTCCCGGACTGTCGAAAGGCACGGTCACGACTTTCAGTCCGTTGGCCAGTTCATGCTGGTGGATGGTATATGGCAGGATGTTCTCCTGGTGGCTGCCCGGTTTGCAACCAGCGAGCAGCAGGCTGCCGGCTAACACACCGGCGGCCAGGGTGAAGGTTTTCATGCAGGTCCTTTCAGAGTTGGTAAAACGTTTCTGTTACGCCCATCCGGGCGGATGGGTTTCACTTAACCCCCGATCATTAGCATCAATTAATTCCCGTGACCGGGAATGATCGGTCGGTTGCGGCCAAAAATGGCCACCAGCGACGGAATGATGAACAGGGTTAAGACGAGTGAAAACAGCAATCCGCCAATGATGACAATCCCCATGGAAACCCGCGATTCGGCCCCTGCCCCCAGTGCCATTGCAATGGGCAGGGCACCCAGGACCGTGGCCAGCGACGTCATCAGAATCGGCCGGAACCGTTGCGTGGCTGCTTCAACGGCCGCCTGAGATCTGGAAAGACCGGCTTCCATTTTCTGATTGGCAAACTCAACAATCAGAATTCCGTTTTTCGTCACGATTCCGATGAGCATGATCATTCCGATCTGACTGAAAATGTTCAGCGTCTGGCCGGTGACCCAGAGGGAGAGAACCGCACCGGTAATAGCAAGCGGCACGGTCATCATGATAAGAAGCGGATCGCTGAAACTTTCGAACTGAGCCGAGAGAATCAGATAAATCAGGATCAGGGCCAGCAGAAAGGCGATCCAGAGTGTATTCGAACTTTCCATGAACTCACGTGAAATGCCGCTCAGAGTGGTGGTAAAGGAATCGTTCAGAAGGGAATCGGCAATGGACTGCATGGTTTCAATCCCCTCGCTGAGCGAATAGCCCGGATTCAGACCCGCGGAAACCGTGGCCGAACTAAGCCGGTTAAACCGGTATAACTGGGGCGGATTGCTGCGGTAGTCCACAGTAACCAGATTTTCGAGCGGAACCAGACTTCCCTGCCGGTTCCGGATGGAAACGGTGGAAAGATCCATTGGATCATCACGGAACGGACGGTCCGCCAGACCAATCACGGGATATTGCTTTCCGTTCAGAATGAAAAATCCGTACCGCTGACCACTGAACAACAGCTGAATGGCTTCGGCAATGTCACGCACCGTCACACCCATGGCACGTGCCCGGTCCCGGTCAATGGAAATCACCAGTTCCGGTTTGTTAAACTTCAGGTTCAGATCGACCACCTGAAAAACCGGACTGGCTGTGGCGGCCGACATCATTTTAGGCAATACGGGCCTCAGGTCACCCAATTCGGGGGCCTGAATGACGAACTGAACCGGCAGATTGGTACCCCGTCCGCCGCCGATGGTCTGTTCCTGAGAGGCAAAGACCCTGACCGACGACACCTTCCTGAGGGCCATGCCCAGTTCATCCGCAATTTCCTGCTGGGTCCGGTCCCGCTCGTCCGCTTCGGTCAGACCAATCCGCATAAATCCGGAATTCACTGCAGCAGCCGATCCGAATCCGGGAGCCGTAATGGCGATGTACACGTTTACCTCGGGGATGGTATCCACAATGCCGATCAGTTGATTCATGACCGCATCCATCCGTTCAAAACTGGTTCCTTCCGGACCAATGGCCTGAACGGTCATCCGTCCACGGTCCTCGAGGGGCGCCAGTTCGGCAGGCAACACCGGCCAGATAACCACCACCAGTGCCACCGATACGGCCAGAATCAGTCCCGTTGCCCATCGGTTTCCGATAAAGCGGCTCAGAGAATTCCGGTAACCGGCAGCCAGCCTGTTAAACTGATCTTCGGACCAGTTAAACAGTCGTCCCTGAGTCTGATAGTGATGCAGCAGCCGGCCACTCATCATGGGCGTGAGGGTCAGTGACACCACGGCTGAAATAATCACCGATCCGGCCATGACCAGACCAAATTCGCGGAAGAGACTGCCAGTCAGTCCCTGCAGAAATATCACCGGGAGAAAAACGGCTGCCAGCGTGATGGTGGTCGACACAATGGCAAAGAAAATTTCGCTCGTTCCTGCAATGGCCGCCTCGGGTGGTTTCATCCCCCGTTCAATTTTGGTGTAAATATTTTCCATCACCACAATGGCATCATCCACCACCAGTCCGGTGGCGAGAACAATGGAAAGCAGGGTGAGAATGTTGATGGAAAATCCGGCCACATACATGATAAAAAAGGAACCGATCAGCGAAATGGGAATCGCCACCACGGGGATCAGCGTTGTCCGCCAGTGACGGAGGAAGAGGAAAATAATCAGCACCACCAGACCGAAGGCAATCAGGATGGTTTCAGCCACTTCCACAATTCCTTTTCTGATGGACTGTGTGGTATCGAACATCACACTGGTTCTGACATCGGCCGGCAAATCGCGGCTGATCAGCTCAATGGTCTGTTTTACCTTATCCACAATGGCAATGTGGTTCGATCCCGGCTGAGGGGTAATGGCCACTCCCACCATGGGAATGCCACCGGTTCCGCGCATCAGGGTCCGCTCGTTTTCGGGTGCCAGAACCGACCGGCCCACGTCGCGGATTTTCACCGGAATTCCGTTGATCTCGCGGATGATCAGATTATTGAATTCTTCCTCGGTTGTCAGCCGGCCGAACGTACGGATGGATAGTTCAGAGGAATATCCTTCGATTCGTCCCGATGGCAATTCGATGTTTTCCCGGTTCAGCGCTTCGCGGATGTCGCCCGGTGCCAGTCCGTACCCTGCCAGTTTAACCGGATCGAGGTACAATTTCATGGAATACCGTTTTTCTCCCCAGATTCTGACCTCGCTGACGCCTTCAATGGTCTGTAACCGCTCCTTAAACCGCAGGTTGGCCAGGTCGGAAAGATCAATCAGTGAACGCGTGGTGCTCTGAACCGACAAGGCGAAAATCGGACTGGCATCGGCATCAGATTTGACCACCACCGGCGGATTCACATCGGGAGGAAGTGAGCCAATGGCTCTCGATACGCGATCACGCACATCGTTGGCGGCCGCTTCCATGTCGCGACCGATTTCGAACTCGACGGTGATGTTACTGGCCCCATCGCGGCTGGTGGAATTCAGTGTGCGGATTCCCTCGATTCCGTTAATGGATTCCTCGAGTGGTTCGGTGATCTGCGATTCAATCACATCGGCATTAGCACCTGGATAGGAGGTCGACACCGTCACCACCGGCGGATCGACATTGGGGTATTCCCGAACGCTGAGGAAAAAATACCCAATGATTCCGAACAGCAAAATCAGCAGGGAAACCACGGTGGTCAGCACCGGGCGGCGGATGAACAGGACAGACAGATTACTCATAAGCGACTCACCGGCGGCTGATCACGGACTTTTACCGGCACACCGGGTCGCAGTTGCAGCAACGCCGACGTCAGAATGGTGTCACCGGGAGCCAATCCGCCCAACACCTGAACATGGGTTTCAGTGCGGATTCCCGTGCGGATCAGCCGTTTATCGGCCAGCCCGTTTTTCATGACGAAAATCATGTCACCCTGCAGATCAGGAACCAGCGTAAAAGAAGGGACCATCAGAGCAGATGGCAGGTCACTTAAAACCACCCGGACCCGGGTCAGGCTGCCCGGAAAAGCAGACTTTGGTTTCTCTTCGATCCGTGCCCGGACAAGCAGGGTACGCGTTTGCTCCTGAATGCGGGTTTCCGAAGCCAGAATGACCGCACGTCCTGTATCGGGCAAACCGGAAACGGTAAAGCTGACGGTTCTCCCCGGTATAATGGCAGACGCATATTTACCGGGAACCGAAAAATCCATTTTCAGTCCGCCGGAAGAGGCCAAGGTACCCAGGGTGGTATTCGCATTCACCACCGCCCCGGGCGATACCTGCCGCAAACCGGCAATGCCATTGAACGGTGCACGGATTTCCGTTTTAGACAGCTGAGCGCGGGTGAATTCCACATCGGCCTTCACCGACTGGTAACTGGTCAGGGTCCGGTCGTACTCTTCCTGTGAAATCTGATTTTTGGCAAACAATTGCCGGTTGCGGTTTTCCACATCAGCCGCCAGTTTTTCCTGAACCTGCAATTTGGAAAGGGTGGCCTGTAAATCGGCATCATACAATTTGAACAGCAGATCGCCTTTTTTTACTGAAGCGCCTTCCCGGAATGGGATTTCGACTACCCGTCCCGACACTTCACTCCGTAATTCCACCGATTCTTCAGCCATCAGCGAGCCAGTCACCCAGATCTGATCGGTCACCGGACCCGGAATCACGACCTGTCCATCCGCCTGAACCACCGACCCCAGCATCGGACGCTGAGGTCCGGACTGCTGATCATCCCCGCAGGCAACCAGAAACAGTAATAACGGAAGCAGTAATCGGATCATTTTCAATACCCTTTTCTCAACATCATTGGACTTCAGGATAACCATTGAGTTCACATCAATCCCTTGGTTTTGAATCAGACCAGATATCATCGAGTGGTCTGAAACGAACCTTAAAGTTACCAACCGAATGCCTGACTTCATGGTTTTTTCTGATTAAATGTCCTTATGATTGGTCAAAAACAAAAAAGCCCTGCCACCCGGAAGCAGCAGGGCCTTGTATGGGCAGATGAAATTACCGGGTAACCCGTACTCCATCCGCAGTATGCATGAGAGCCTTGATGGTACCTGTGGTAGCCGTCAGATCGGTGATGATCCGCTGATTCACACTGATGACAAAGCCGGTGCCTTTCAGGGCTGCAAGTGCTGCGGTCACATCGGCAGCCGGAATGGTGAATGTACCTGCACTGGTGGCCACCACGGCGCGGTAAACCGGCCTCGGTCCCATTCCCGGTCCCTGCGGACCTTTGCCTCCCGGTCCCTTACCACCCGGACCTTTGCCATCCTTGCCTTTACCGCCGGGTCCTTTTCCACCGGGGCCTTTACCACCCTGTCCGTTTGGACCCATTCCTGGCTGAGGCGGAAGGTCTGCGATGATGATATGCACACTGTCTGCCGTTCCGCCCGACCAGTTTATGGTCAGATCCTGGCCGACGGGAATAACAGCTCCATCTGCCAGATTGGTAAGATCGGCCGACGCAGAGGTTTCAACTGTAAAGGATTGAGCTGCAAATCCATCGGTTCCTGAAGTAGATACCACAACCGGATTTCCGGCCACATAAGTGAGTCCGCCGGTTGGAGGAGCACCCCTTTCGGGTTTACTCATCGATTCGTACACCACGCCGCCTTCACGAACGGCCACTTTGTACAAGGTTTGCGAGGTACCGGCATGGTCAACGGTCACCGTCCCGATATCCAGTCCGCCGGTTTTAAACGGAGGTGTGGTGGGGGCTGCACCATTAAATACAATAAGCCTGACCGTCAGCACCGGGGTGGTTTCTCCCGGACGGGGACCGGTATGGATATCGATAAGTCCGACCGCATCACCCAGATCAATGGCGGTAGCCACGGACGATTCCAGCGATTCATTCAGAGAGGCCAGAGAAGAGGTGGTTTCCTCAGACGCATTATCAGAAACCGGATCGGCGCACCCGGTAGCCAGACTGCCGGCGACGAGAAGGCCCAGCAGGTAATTCAAATTCGTTTTCATGGTTGATTCCTTTTGTTTGTTTCATGCGGACTGAACCAGCCGCTATCACATCGGACAGACGGGCGGGAAAAAACTTGCAGGGTACCGGAAATCTACCCCTAAATTCTTCATAAACCTGCTGACAACCTGTTGTCACAACCGGTCCGGACCTTTGTCATATCAACAATCAACAGGAGAAACCCATGAAAACTACCGAAATCGCCGTTTATAAAATAAAACCGGAAATCATCAGTCGATACGACGCCATCCGGAAAGACGCACTGACTCATTTGAAGACCCATTACACCGGATTGGAACAGGTTACCATGCTCGCTTCCGAAAAGGATCCGGCTCTGTTCGCTGATATCCTCATCTGGAAATCATCAGCGGACTTTAATCATGCTGCAGGATCAGTCATGAATGACCCTGCTTTGGGAGCTTTCATGGAGTGCATGGCCGACTCGGTGGTCTTTGAACATTTCCACGTCACCGGGGAGCTGTAATTTCTCTTTGATTTGGACGCAAAGGGGCTAAGTTTAATACGTTTCAACGCAGAGACAGCAAAGATTTCGCAAAGGTCGCAGGATTTCTTGTATTTAAAACCAGAAACACCTTGCGTTCTCCTTGTCTTTACCCTTGGCGTCCTTCGCGTTGAAAGGCATTTAAACGCAAAGACTGCAAAGAATTCGCAAAGGACGCAGAGGTTTTTGTATTTAAAATCAGAATATCTTTGCGTTCTCTTGCATTTAACCTTTGCGCCTTTGCGTTGAAGGGGATTTAAACGCCAGGTCGCAAAGAATTCGCAAAGGACGCAGAGGTTTTTGTATTTAAAATCAGAAACACCTTGCGTTCTCCTTGTCTTTACCCTCGGCGTCTTCGCGTTGAAATGTATTTAAACACCAAGACAGCAAAGATTTCGCAAATAACGTAGTGGGTGTCATCCCGATGAAAATCGGGATCTACAGGTTTTCTTCAGATGCCGGTTTTCACCGGCATGACACTGTATATATGTATTTCATAATAGCGTCCTTCGCGTTGAACGCATGAAATGTTGCGCCTTTGCGACTTCGTGCACATATTGAATTCACGATGAAATCATTTACATTTCAATCCACCGTTTTCCGTATTGAGGCCAAGGGTGGCTGGACATTTGTAACGCTTCCTGAAGGCTTCATCAATCCGGATCCCGGGCCCTGGGGGCGCACACCGGTTACTGCCACCTTAAACGGAAAAACCTGGGAAACCAGCATCTGGACTGAGAAATCAGGACGAACATTACTACCGCTGTCAAAGGCCATTCGTGGCAATCTGCAGGATGGGGATCGGGTGTTGGTTCAGATTACCTTCCGGTGAATTCTGAATTTGTACGCAAAGACGCTAAGTCGCAAAGAATGCAGTGCTTCTTGTATTGAAATAAAAAAATCGTTGTGGCCTTTCTTTTTTTTCCCTTTGTGCCCGTTGTGGTTAACGCATTTCGCATGGCGCCTTTTTGCCCTGTAAAACCAACTACCGATAGTGATCTGTCAACCGGATCAGTTCTTCCCGCACCAATTCCTTTGCGCTTTCCGGGCCGAGAATTCGTACACGATTACCAAATTGCAGGATCCATCTGGCCATCCAATCCAATTGCTGTGAAGTATAGGTAATCGTCACCAACCCATCCGATTCCTCCCAGTCAGAAATTCCCATCCAGAATTGATTTCTAATTACAGTGGCTGTTTGTATATCTGTCCGGAAGGTGAACGTGGCTGTACCTGATGGCTCCGATTGCGAATCGAGGAAGGAGTGAAGATGAAAAGCGGGATCTTTTCGGAATGTTTCTTCGGTAATGGACAAGGAACGGATTCGATCCAGCCGAAAATCACGGAAATCCCGGCGAAGCCGGCACCAGGCAATCAGATGCCACCGGTTTGAAAAGTAAAACAATCCATATGGTTCGATTTGACGATGGGTGACAGTTTTTCCGCCACCTGACTGATAATCAATCGCCAGGATCAGTTGGGATAAAATGGCCTGTTGTATCGCATCCATCCTTGGTTGCTGAATGGTTGAAACGGAACCAAGTGGTTCATAAACCAACACAGACTGATGCAGCCGGTTCACCGATTCCTTTAGGTGATGAGGTAAGATGCTCAGAATCTTGTGGCGTGCGGTATCGAGGCTTGCTTTCTGAGAGTCATCGGTCAGTCCTTCAGACAAGCGGATCGCCGTCATCAAGGCAACCGATTCGGAAGGGGAGAACATCACCGGTGGCAACTGGTATCCCTGAACCAGACGATAACCATCCCCGGCTTCGGCTGCAAGCGGTACACCGGCTGCTTCCAATG
Source organism: Bacteroidota bacterium (assembly GCA_013360915.1). Classification (NCBI taxonomy): domain Bacteria; kingdom Pseudomonadati; phylum Bacteroidota; species Bacteroidota bacterium. Next base: position 4,609 of record JABWAT010000031.1, on the reverse strand, counting down.
ACCGCAAATCACGATATATGGTCCGGATGGAGACACCAAAACGACTTGCAAGATCCGCCGCCCGAACAACAGGTCCCGATTGAAGAACCAGCAGAATACCAATCAGTCGGTCAAACCGGTTCAGGTCATTCTTCAATTATCACCACTGAGTAATTTAATTTCCTCTCACCGCAAAGGCACAAAGGTTAAATGCTTTTCAACGCAAAGATATTCTGATTTTAAATACAATAACCTCTGCGTCCTTTGCGAATCCTTTGCGACTTGGCGTTTAAATGTAATAATCTTAGCGTCTTGGCGCCTTTGCGTACATATTCCTTTACCTTGGCGGTCCGCCGGGCCCGCCTGACCGGAAGACCAGAATCTGTACCAACCGCTCCAATTCCTCCTCGGGCAAGGTTTTCCGTAAGGACAGCACTTTCTCCAGTCCGGAGGTGGCCAGCTTTTCACGTTGCTGAAGGATATCCGTCAGGAGTGTTTGAAGATGGGTCGTATCCGGATTTTCATCCAGCATGGCACTCATCAATTCCCGTTCGGTGTCACGTAGCCGGTTCAGATCGGGTTCGATGGTATCGCGGTACGATTCCAGAATGGTTCGTAACCGTTCCCTGTCCTCACGTCCCAGACCCAAGGGCGGGCGGCCCGGACCTCCGAAGGGGCGCTCGGGCCCCGGCTGTTCGCGAAGCAGATGCCATCCAACCGTTCCCAGAACCGCCACATTCATCACCGTGAGGAAAATGGCCAACATAACCCACAGACGCGTGTTCATTCCGTTCCTCCTTTCAGCGATTCCAGATAACTGTTCAGATCGGTTCCTTCATCGGTGAGCGAGGAGGAAACCGACCGCTGTGTGCCCGGCGTGGACGGCATTTTTTCCACCATCCAGTTGCCGATGACGATACCGGCCAGAACGGCCGCCGCGGCCAGCGCCCCATCGCGGATGAGCAGCCGCAGAACTCCCGGTTTACTGACCGATTGACGTTTTCCCGCGAGAATCCGGTCGGGGACTTCGGGATCGGGTTCCAGTTCCGGAACGTCTTCCTTCGCCGCCTTTTTCATCCAGAGCTGGTAGGTATATAAGTGATTGGAACAGGCCGGACACGCAGGAAGATGCTGGTTCCAGTGTTCCTGTTCGGCCGGTGGCAGTTTTTCCTCTGCAAACGCCGGCATATCGGTTGGTTTCAGGTGCGTTTTCATATCCGATCTCATGGTAACAAGTGAAATAGTGACTCCTACAATTTTCCAAACCAGGGTTTCAGTTTGGCAGCAAGTTGTTTTTTCGCCCGGAAGATCCGGGTTTCGATGGTTGATACCGGCACGCCGAGTGTCACGGCAATGGTCTGATAGTCCATGTCCTCATACCGGTTCAGCACCAGCGGAATCCGGTAGTCGGGTTTCAGTTCAGCAATTTTCTTCAGGAGGATGGCCTCGCGTTCCTTCCCTTCCAACTGATGATCGGGGCGCGAAAATCCCACCGGTTTCCAGTCGGCCGACTCATCGGCAGGTTCTGACTGCTCCTCGTGTGACTCGGTAAAAAAATTAAGCCAGTTCACCTGACGTTCCCGTTTCAGATGGTTCTGAATATGGTTCAGGGCTATCCGGTAAATCCAGGTATAAACGGCCGATTCATCCCGGAAACCCTCCATGCTTTCGAACACCTTCAGGAAGACATCCTGCGTCAGATCGCGCGCCACGGCATCGGATCCCGTCATGCGGTAAGCCAGATTCAGGATCGGACGGGCGTACTCGCGATACATCTCCCGGAACCGTCGTTCCCTGTCATCCATCTGTCGTTCAGTCTGCGTGCCCATACACACCCTCAGACAACCGACCTGCGAAAAACTTGCAACTCATGCCGGACCCATGCCTTCATCCACCCGAAAAGAAGGAAAGGTACCGAAACCCACCCGGAATCGGAAGTCAGAACCCGACCGGGTGTTTGCAGCTTTTTTAGCCAAATCGTACTTTTCTGTCTGATTCCCGGGAAGCACATCATGGAACCCATTCTGATCGACGTCATCCGGCAGCAGACCGGCCTGTCTTTTCACGTTCATTTACCCTACGATCCCGATTTGGTCACGCAGATCAGGGAGATACCCGGCAGGAGATGGCTGCCAGACCTGAGGGTGTGGGAGATACACTTCTGCCGGATTACCGGAATGCCATTTTTGCAACCAGAGAAACCGGGAAGGACTATCCTGGTTGTTGAAAAAATGAAAGCCATAATGAAATTGAAGGTTGTGAAACTGTCTGTTACACGGTAAATGGAGGTTTGTTTTGGCGGATGAAGATAACATTCAGGCGGATTTATTAACGCCTTCAGGAACAGCATGGAAGGCCAACACGGTGATTCATCGGGGCGAAAACCGCATTGCCATTCATTTCAGGGGAAATCCTGTTTTAAATAAGCGGATAAAGGCTCTGGATGGATGCCGTTGGAGTCAGACAATGGAGTGCTGGCATGTGCCGGACACTGCCGAAAACAGGTTACGGTTCCGGATTGAAACGGCGCCCGACTCAACCACCCGAACAGAAATGGGCGACGGCATAACCGTTTTCAGAGAGTGGCTGATGTCCCGTCGGTACAGTGAGAATACGATCAAATCCTACACCGAAGCCATCCGGGTTTTTCTCACCTTTTTACATCCGAAACCAGCCACCGAACTGGGGAATGACGACCTGATACGATTTAATATTGAGTATATACGCAGGAAACATCTGTCCTCTTCCTACCAGAATCAACTGGTAAATGCAGTGAAATTGTACTTTCTGACGGTCAGAAACCAACACCTGTCCATTGAAGCCATTCATCGACCGAAACGCGAAAAAAAACTGCCAAACGTCCTCAGCCAGGAAGAAATTAAACGCATTCTCGGGTCGATCCGAAACCTTAAACACAAAACCATGTTATCTCTGATATACAGCTGCGGCTTCAGGCGGAGTGAATTATTGAATCTCAAACCCGTTGATATCGATTCGAAACGGGGGGTGATTATGATCAGGCAGGCCAAGGGCAAAAAGGACCGGTTGGTTCCCTTGTCTGAACGGATACTTCTCCTGTTGCGGGAGTACTATACCAGTTACCGGCCAGTTATCTGGTTGTTTGAAGGTCAGACAAAGGGGGAACAATATGACCCGAGGAGCCTGGCGGCCGTTCTGAAAAACGCTGTTACCGAAGCCGGGATCAAAAAGCCTGTTTCCCTGCATTGGTTGCGGCATAGTTTCGCCACCCACTTACTGGAAGGCGGTACTGATTTACGGGTGATTCAGGAACTTTTGGGCCACAATAGCAGCAAAACAACGGAGATCTACACGCACGTGAGCACAAAAACCATTCAAAGGGTGAGGAGTCCGTTTGACGATTTGTGACAAAGTCTTATCTTAATCAGGTAAGCCCCCAAAACATTCCCATATCTACCCAAAACAGATGGATAGAGGAATGTTTTAGAGAGCTATAAACGAGTTAGCGGTAATTTTACGAAAACGACATAAATACTAAAAAACAATCCGATGAAGCTATAAGTAACTGTTTAAAAATAAAAACAGAAATAAATCATTACTCTCAAAAGTTATGATGATTTGTATTTATCAACAATTTAAAATTTACAACAATGACACAGTTACAAATGATTAACAAAACCAAATCAATAACTCAACAAGACGAAAATGTTTCCGCAGTTTTTATGTACGGTTCATTTACTAAAAATGAAGGCGACAAATATTCTGACATCGAATTTTACATCTTTCTAAAAACCAAAGAAAACTTTTCGGCTGAAGAATGGGTAAACCAAGTTTATCCTGTCGCTTTATATTTCATTAATGAATACGGAAGTGAAGTCGCTATTTTTGAGAATATGATTAGAGGCGAATTTCATTTTTTAAAAACAGACGAAATAAAAATCATTAAATCGTGGGAAGGAATTGTTGCGTTCAGTGATTTTGACCAAATGAATTTAATTGACAAAGACGGACTTTTAACGGAAACGCTAAATCAAATCAAAGTAAAATTCCCTGATAGAACCACAGACGAAAATATTTTGTGGCTAAGCCAATCATTACTGAATGTTTTGCTGACAACGAACAATTTAATCAAAAGAGAAGAATTTGCCCACGCCCACCAAAGCTTGACGACTGTTCAAAAATACTTACTTTGGCTCATCAGAACAGTAACAAATAAAACTCAACATTGGGAAAGCCCGACGAAAAGTTTGGAAAAAGATATTGACCAAGATTGGTATTCAGAATTTATACTTACAACATCTGATTTAAACCCTAAAAACATAAATACAGCCTTTCAAAATTCATTGAAAATATCTGAAAAGCTGTTTGACAAACTAAATGTTGGACTAAAACTCAAAGAAATATTAAAAAGAATTGAATAAAAAACTACCGCTAACATCGCATATAGCCAATGGCGGGGGAAGTGGGTATTTGAAGCTTTGTAGCCCGCATCAGCTTCTGTGCTGGCGGACAGGTATGCAGCCCGCAAACCGCCACTGGCCATATGCGTAACCGTTAGATGGTATGCTCATTTAAGAAGAAACCCAGGTGCACATCCCCCGGGTCTCCGGAGTAAAGGAAATAGGGGAATTGAGGAATGGTTAGGAGCAGC
>JABWAT010000030.1 GCA_013360915.1 Bacteroidota bacterium | reverse complement strand
GTGTTTATCCATTTCCTGTCCTGTATAGGTAAACGACACCAGATCACCGCTTTCCAACGACCGGATCACCTCGCCGTACGGGGCATAATCGAACCGGCTCACCACCGTTCCATCGGTTCCTTTAAAGACAATCCGGGTGGAGTTGAGGCGGTCCTTAATCACAAAGTAGTCCACACTGCTGCTGCGAATGGCAAGGAGACCCGTTGCACCGTAAATATACGATTTAACGGATTCGGTCCCCGAATTGATACGTTTTCGCTCTTCCAGCCGGGAACCACCCGGGGCCGTCAGGGAAAGTAGGTAGTCGGTGGTAGAGCCGGTTTGGACCTCTTTCAATGCCCGAAAACCTTCAGAATCATAGGTAAGATTGACTGTGTACTGTGTAGTACCCGATACTTTTTTCTGCCCACTGAGTACACGGGATGTGTAGTAATCAAAGGAAAACTCCATCGAAACCGCCGGGCCACTTAACGGTGTTATTGTTTTGTTTGTAATGGCCCCATCCGGATTATATGTGAGAGAAGTTTCTTCAGAGGTATTTTGATTATCCAAACTGGCTAATTGATTTCCACTGCCATAAATGCTAACAAACTGGCTGGTACTTTTTGTGACTTGCAAAAAGTTACCGTGAAAATCAAAGACGGTTGGCTGATTAACCGGCACTCCAAAATCACCATTATCCACAGTCGGGTCGGTCCCATTTGTTGTCTGATAGTCAGCCGTGACCAACTGTCCAAAGGAATCATACTTCATACGAACATCATAATTGCGGGGATTTGATGTAAAATTGTATGAATAGGATAATTTGGAAATTTTTCCATCAAAGTAACCTGCATTGTCACCAAAACGACCTGTTGTAAATGATGCCGTTTCAGTAAAAAGGGGATTGCTGATGCTTGTCAACCAACCGGGGGAGTTATAAGAATAGGTGGTAATTTTCTGGGTACCCCCATTTGCCAATTTTTCATTTTGCAACCGACCGGTGACGGGATCATATGTGTAGTCTGCATAATAATCTGCATCTGTTGGAATACCCACCGTTTTTACACGATTCAGATGATCATATGCATAATCTACAATATGGCCACCTGGGTAGGATATCCTTGTCAACCGGCTCATACCATCATAGGTAAAGGTTGTCGTATAAGTGTTTGTTGAATACCTGGCCACCTTTACTTTTTTCGATGTAAGTCTATTCAAAGCATCATAAACATAGGACTCTTCAACATCGAACGTATTATCTGCATCCTTGTTGACCAATCTTCTATACAATAAACCACGCTTGCCGGGGACATAACCGGTACCATTCCATATGAAATCATACTCAGATTTTACCCGCCAGGTAGAAGGGGTGGCAGGCCAGCTTTTATTTTCGACATAGGCAGAAACCCCGGTCCAATCTGTTGTAGTGATAACTCCTTCTTCAATAAGTCGGTTCAAGTCATCATATTTGAAATACATTATTTCATCATTGGCTGCCTTATCACCACTTTTTGTGAGTTTAAACCGTATCCGGCCCGCATTGTCCTGTAATATTTTAACATACCCTTCGTCGGCAGATGTTTTTTGCACGATTCGACCACGGTTATCATAAGCAATTGATGTGACATAATCATTTGGATTAGCATCTGGTCTCGGAAGATTGAAATAATTTGGAGAAAACAGTTTTGATAACCGTCCAAACTCATCATACTCATATTTGGTTGTCCGGTAGTCCTCGCCCGTGTAGGTTACTGACCCGATAACAGATATTTTCAGACCATCAGTTGTAAAATTATTATCATAGGACAGATAATAATTGATACCAGGTTGCGCAAGAAAAGTACCGTTTGCAGTTGTAGGATAGGAGCCTGGAAACTGATAAGTGATTTTCAAGACATCTTCAGCGCCTGGCGACGTTCCGACCCTGAATGTTGCTTTTCTCATAGTCCCTTCATCCATACTTTGTGAAGTCGAGAATGAAACTGAATAGGAGACTGTTTGATTCGTATTAACAAAAAATGACTGTGTGGGATTTGAAGATCTGACTGTTGCAATTTTGCTACTAATGGTACTCGGCCCAACACGGTCAAAAAGCTTCCGACCTAGTTGATCATGAATAGTTGTGGAGTATATACCGTCGTCCGGTTTGAAAACCGAAGATAAAAGGAAATTCTTGCGATCATTCCCATCTGTTATACCATGAATAACATTTTCTGAATATATTGATTGAGGCCGTTCAGACCGGTATAGGTTAAAGTCAGAGCCTGCCAGCCCTGTTTTAATGACCCGACTTAGCGGACTACTTTCAAACTGAACTCTTGTATAAGGGTATCCACCATCCTGTGGATTTTGTGACACCACATCACCAGCTATGGTTGTTCCATTAAATGAGGTCACGTAACCAGACCGCAATCCAAAGAGTGAATTATCATATTTAACTGGCTTTGGTTGAACATATGGTCTGCCTATTTCGTCATAAACCGGTCCAGAGACAATCAGATCATTGTCATTAAGCACCTGACTTTGAATCACTTGGCCGCTTGCATTCAGATAGCTCATGGATAGTACTGGCTTTTTCATAATAAGGACATTATCGATTTTGCAGGTGCCAACACCGCCACTTTCTATTTGAATTGAACCGGAAATCTGGTTACTATTTACATAGGTGAAAATTAACTTCCCATCTGCATAAAAAAGTAACTTATTTTTTAAAATAAAACCGACCCATTCAGTGACTGCGCGCCCTTCTGTCACCGTTGAGATCACAGGTTGTGCACCTGAAGAATATAAGCACCATTGATTTCCAGACTTAACAATCGTGAATTGACCCATTTTTAATGAGTAGTTCTCAGAACCGGACAGGTGGGCTAATTCGAATCGAATTCCAATATCAGCTTGTGTGCCCAATGAGTATGTAAGGGTCCCAATGTTAGCAATCGTTTGGTCCTGAATTGAACCATTGACTCTTGAAAGCCCAGATAGAGTCCAGTCTGTGTGGTTATAATTAAAGGAATAAAACTTACCTCCATCAATTATGTTTGCTGCTAAAACTGTATTTGGGTCAGAACTGTTGTATGAATCAGTTAGCGATCCATTTCTGGAGAAGTATGGAACTGAAAAATGCCTTACTATTCCATCCATCCCTTCGGTCGCAATCAATTCATTTGAGGTATTGTAATAGTACCGTACAATTTCGTCATTGTTCCCGATGCTTGCGATGGGGTAATTGTAAACAGAATCCATGACTGTTACAGCAGAAACTGATTGAACAGGATTGAATCTTATATCGTCCACATAAACCGGGTAAGAAACATTTTGATTTTCTATAAAAGTCCGGATTCTTAAGGTCTCAGTATTTCCGCTTCGAACCGTTCCAAGGTCAAGAATGGCACTTATATATTTCCATTGACCATTTGTTGCAGGTACAATGACTGAACTGATCGCACCCGCAGGATAAATTGAATTGTTTTCAGAGTTTTGTTTCGCATGTATCTTTAACCATGTATTTCCCGTTGAAAAACCAGCATCTGTCTTCACCCAGCATGACACCAAATACCTACCATACTGATCTGATGGGAGAAAATCCTTTGTGGGACCATAAACAGCGGTAGTTTGCTTTTTATTAACCCTGACAGCGTACTTACCGGTACTGCCCGGGGACACAAGATCATTGAGACCCGGTTGGTACAAATCCCAAAAATCGTTTGTCTCATCTCTTGAACTTTGAACCCCTGATTCAAAGCCTAAATAGGATGCATCCGCTCCAACATGTGGCGATCCTTGTATTGGCATTAATCTTGTTGAATTGCTAAAAGTGGCAATCGGTACATAATCAGGAAGACGATATTGTATGGAATGGTACTTACCATCGATATCCTTACTAATTTCTGGTTGACCCTTGGCTGTATATTTAATGATGGAGGAGACTTCTTGCCAAAGATTCGGATCTGGTGTACCCGACATCCAATTGTTAAAATTTGGAGGAACAGAAGTTTGATTTATCATTTGATAGGTTCGCTCGGGGATCATAAATCCATTATTAAGCCTGAAAGAGCTTGCAACGGACGATGTATAATTATTATTATATTTTGTTGTTGTTTGAATTGCCAAATTTATCTGATTCAAGGTTAGGGAAGTAGAAATAGTTGGATAGCTATACTTAATCTCATTTCTCAGGATATTTCCATTACCATCATCTTTGACAGTTGCAGACCTGCGCAATAACAAAACACCATTGGCCGATATCTCGTACTCGTACTTTTCTTTCGAATTCAAGAGACCATTTTTTTGACGCGCCTCCATCAGAACAGGAAAATACAACGTTTTATTTGCATAACCAGGCAATTTATTCACATGATAATAATAATCTGTCTCAGATACTAACTCATCACTATTGTTGTAAATCTGTTGCCTGAACATTAATCCAGCTAATTTAGACGAGTATACCTGATAATTATATCCATTGGATGAACCCAAAATTGCAGCATCCTCATGATGACCGGTAAAATGATAATAGACAGAATAGCCATTACTAGAGCCCTTTCGTACAAGAGTCTTGTTGAAGATTGGAGTCTTATCTGAAAGATTGAAACCAGCCTTTTTAAGTTCATTTCCAACATATGAAAATGTTGTTGTATAATTCCCATTTCCACTACTAGTAATGACTGAAGAAACTACTGTGGAAATCACTGATTGAAATGTATTGTTTACTCTTTTTCTAAAGTTAATGAGATGGTTTTCTGAAGAAATCAATAAGTTGTGACTAAAATGTTCACCGGGATTAAGACGACGAATACTTTCACCTGGAAAGGATTCCTTCAATGTATTTACCGTGCCAAAATCACCAATAAACTCAACAGCGAATCCACCGCCTGGTGTACCAGAATAATATGTAGAACTTCCACTATAATAATCAGAATAGAACTGTACTTTTAGCCCGGAAGCACCTGTAGACCAATTTAAAAACCCACTATTGTCATAATTGTAGGCAATAACATCATTCGTTGAAAGATTAGGGCGATTCCAATTATTAACTGAGCTCGATAGATTAATTGATAAATTGCCGATAAATATACCTTTATACAGATTGTAATACTTGTTATTCACCAAGTAATAGTCATTTAAAAACACGCCCCCATCATTTAGCGTGTTAATCTGATTGTATGTTTTACTGACATGTTGTTGATTTCGCAAATCATATAAATATCCACTAACTGGGCCATTGTATCTCCAATAAAATGAATTAGGAGTCGCCTTTGTCATGTCTACATATCCAGTGTCCTGATTTCCAATATGCTTCCATTCTAATCCGTTGAATAAATAATGTTTCCTATAATATGTCGCATTGATAGAGTCAAATTGGACTGAAAACGCCTGGTTATTGTATAAACCCTCTATCTGATCAAAACTGACTGATTTTTGTGCCAACACGTTGTTCTTATCTAAAAATAAATGAATTCGATCAGACCCGATACTAAAAACAGATTGTGACTCTGTTAGTTTAACAGAATACTCCAAATTGTCATTAGGTGTTGCATTTAATATAGAGTAAGACCAGTCTTGGCGCCAACTATCTCTTGAATCGCTAAGTGAATAATAAAATATTCTATCTCTTTCATGATTTAATTGTGTTAACCCTGGCTTAGTTTCATAGATTCCAAATCCATTTCTTGTTTTGATAACTGTTTTATAATTATTTGTCCAGTTTGTTGCTTGTGTATGTTGTATCCAATCATTCCTTTGAGTGGCCTCAGTCTTTTCCCATCCCGTTTCGGTCATCCTAAAAAGAAACAACTTCCCGGATTGCTCACCATATATGGCAATCCAATCTTCCCCTGTAACTACTTGTAAAAGGTTATTGCCGTTTACACTTCCTCCATTTGTATTACCACTTCCCCAATTTAGATTACCAACTTCAAAATTGAATTTTGTCAGATTTAGTTCATTATTGTTGCCGACAGTATCAGGTATCGTATATAAATACAGTTGCTTACCAATACTCCAGTGTCGAGTATTTTTTAATACGGCTATATACTTTGGAGAACCATATACTGAATAATTCAAAGTATCTTTTTCTATTGGATGGGAATATTTTATAATCCCGTCAAGCCGATCATCTTGCCTAACAGAATAATTCTGCCAACCAGTATTTTCCCAACGCAAAAACCCGACATATACTTTGCCCCCTGCTTGTAATGGATTTCCTGTAACATCCGTATCTTCCAGCTTTGAATATACTATTCCATTACCGACATCATTCAGTGTTTGAGCCCAACCGATTGAAATCCAATGTTTTGTGTTCAGATTGTATTCAGTGCTTAATAAAAAGTCAGTATATGAAATGGTTTTAATTTCACCATACCCATTTGTCATTTTTATCATTTTTGCATGACTTGTTCCCAGTGGGCTATATTCAAATAGAAGTTTAGGCGTAGATCGATTATCGATTTTTATTGTTTCAATTGAACGCAGGAATCTTCTTTTAAAAAGACCATACAGCAATGTTTCGTAGGCCAAATTTGTTTCGAATAATTTGTTTTGTTTATAGTCAAAATACTTAACGGTAGACAGAAACTTGGTTGATCCAAATTCGTTTAAAAATGAAGTCGTCTCTATGCTACCATTATCCTCGAAAAAATATTCCAAGGAATCCTTACTACCATAATTCAACTCAATTTGATTCCCAATCTGGTCGTAAACCTTTTTCAGCATTAGGTCTTTCGTAACTTTATTCCCGCCAGTTCCTCCAAATGGTCTCTCTATTGGCATATATTCCAACTTAATCTCATTTGAGAATTCATCTGCGATCTTTGACAAATACCATCTGCAAGCCAACTGACTCTGGATTCTTTCGCCATTCGAATCGTAAACGATATTCGATGGTAAAATGTGGTCCAGAACTGCAACATCCCATGCGATTGAATTGCCATCTGATTGTTTATTGTAACCATTGGATTCGTAATTCTTGAACCCTCCAAAAATGCTTATAATTCCGGTAGTGGATAATATTTCCCATCTTTCATCTGAGACAGAATAGAAATATGTAATTTTTTCAGGTCGCGCCAACTCTGTGTTAAACGAAATCGTCTTATTGTTCTCGTCATGATCAATAATCAACAATTCTATTATTTGCCCATTGTGACTTAAATAGAATTTATCATCAAATAGGTTTATCGTATTGTTGTGTTCACGGAAAAAATATGACTCTGTCAACTGCCAATCTACACCGATTACACCTGAATTATAATTTTTATTATTTCTCAAATCGTTTGCAACGGCAGTAGATGAATAATACAAATTCAAGCTAAAAGCAGCTGACCCTTTTGAGATAGAATACAAAGGAACGGAAAACTCAACCTGCCCGGTTGCAAGGTTTACCATATCAGTTGTATTGCTACCAAACCTATCATTCAGATTTACTTCATTTTGTTTTGAAGGTCCTATTTCCTGGGCACGTACCGTACAAATGGTAATAAGATGTAATGCTATTACCAAACACAGGATATAGGTGCAATTCGATACCAGGGGATAAAATGTAGTATTGGTGGTGCAGCCTTTCACAATAACCTCTAACTTAGATTTAAACAAAGTATTATGAATATCTAACTAATCACAAATATATTTGTAAATGGAAGGGCTTGCAATCTTATAAATCAACATTTAATATATACACAATGAATAATTACTAATATTTATAAAAATAAAAATATCATATTGTCTTAATATGCTTCTTTTCTGCTGCGTTACTTAACTACCTGATTCACTCTCATGATTTCAAAACAACCTCTCCAACTCCCCGCCTACTCCCTGGTCCTCGTTCTGATGGTGCTGCTGATTCTTTCTCTGCTCAGCACTGCCAGTCTAATGATGTGGGGTCAGCAACGCCGGGCGTGGGCTCAGTGGGTGCATGCCGTTCACCGGGATCAGTTATTGGTCGGGTTCCGGGATAGTCTGGTTTCGGCAGGTTCCTTCCCGGAAAAGGGTTTCCGGCAGGAAACGCTCCTCACAGATGTTGCCGACTGGCCGGTGACCCGTTCTATTCAGGGGATGCCGTGGGGTTTCTTTTACCGTCTCGAGGTCGGGCTGAGCGATCCCGCCGGTCGCACAGATCCGGTCTATCTGATATCAGGGTCCATTGACCCCGGTCACAGCACGGTTCTGGTCATCAGTCAGGCAAAAAACGGTCTGATTTTATCGGAAGGCAGCCGGGTGAAAGGAGACATCGTCTTTGCGGATGGTAGCCTTCAATTCCGCCCGCTTAATTGGCGCGATACCGGTCCGGCCGGATTTCATTCCGGTCAGGTGATCCGTTCAGACAAAGTATTTCCCGATTCGTCTGGTCTGCCAGTTACGGAGAGAGTACCACCAAACCATCCCCGTTCCCGCCTGTTTTCACCACCATCGGGCAAAGACAACGCTTCTCTCGTTCATGGTGTGGCGGCGTATCATGACCTGAAGCCGTTTAAAGCAGGTCCCATGCAACAGGTCGTTCTCGAAGGAACCACCCGGTTCAGACGAGGTCATTTTGTGGCAGGCCTTTTTTATCTTCAGGCCGATACGGTTCTGATTGATTCACAAACCCGTCTGGAGGCCGATCTGGTCATCTACCCCCGAACCCAACCCACGGCCTGGGTCAAAATCGACAAGGATGTTCAGCTCGTTGGCGATGTGCTGGTGGCCGGTGTCGTACAGGGTGAAGGCTACTCGGTGACCGGCCGGTTGGTTTGCAGGGACCTGCAGGTATACCGCCCCCCTACCATTTATTCGGGGTATCTGGTCAATGTGTCCATTCAGCCGGGGAGCCGGTCCGGTAAACCTTTCCGGATTCCCTGGCAGGTGAAGGGTAACCGGTATGTGTGGTAAGGCAACCTTGCCGGGTTATTCACTCATTGAGGTGTTGGTGAGTCTCACCATCCTATCCATTGTCACCCTGGGGGTTTACACCACCCTGCAATTTCAGTCACGAGCTTCTGCCAGTTTCACCCGATCGGATACCGTGAAAGACTGGGTGGTGGTGCTCGATTCGCTACGAGTACATCCCACCGAAGGACTGTCTGTTGCCCGACGCCATGGCCTGATGTTCGATATCCGCACAGATAAACGTCCCGGCGGATATTCCATTCAGGTAAAACAGACCGAACCTGCTTCCTTTTGGTTCAGGCCGGGACTACCGGCCATCCGGCTTTGGGTTCCGGAACCGGCAGTCGCCCATCCTTCTCTAACAGGCAACCCTACGCCATGAACCAGCATAATTCATACCGTGAAAACACTCAGGGCCATTTTAACGGATTCACGTTGCAGGAGGTGTTGGTATCCATGATTGCGGCCTCGGTCATTGTGCTTCTGGTTCTTCATTTGCTCGGCACCGGCTGGACCCGTTTTTCGGTGTTGCAATCGACCTGGGTGCAGCCATTCGGGGAATTGAAAGCACGGGAATCTCTGGCACGTGCACAAAGCGAAGCGCGGCTGGTGGTGACCGATCGGGACGGTACGTGGTATTTCCTGCAGGCCGATGGAGATACCCTTCTCAGGCTGAGTGATTCTCTGTATCATCGTTTGAGCATCACTGCCAATGCGTCCTCTCTCACCGGAGCCACACCATGAAACTGTCTTTGAATAAACAGGCCGAATTGTACGCACAACTGTCGGTCATGCTGGCCAGTGGTCTCACGTTAAACCAGATTCTGCAGGCGCTGGCACGGGTGGAAAAATCGAAACCCGTCAAAAAGATCCTTCAGACCACCTTGCGGAATCTGCAATCGGGCCGGTCCATCCGGGTGTCGCTTCAATCGGGCGGATTGGTTACCGATCCGTTGTTCCTTCAACTGATCGATATCGGCGAGCATACCGGCCAGCTTGGCGAGAGTTTTCAGCAGATTGCCAGCACCATGGAAGAGCAGACTGAATTCCGGTCCCGCCTGATCCAGGCCACCACCTATCCGCTGGTGGTGCTTCTGGTTGCGGTGGTGGTTATCTTTGTCATGATTCTGTTTATTGTGCCTTCATTTGCCGATGTGTACCGGTCGATGGGTGCAGAATTGCCATGGATAACGGCTTTTGTCTTAAATCTGAACCGCTGGTTAACCAATCCGGTTTTCATACTTCTGGTCACTGCATTGGTTGGGTTTCTGTTGATGACCCGCCGGTCGGCCAGCCGTGTGTTGCTGCCATACCTGACCGGTTTGCTGTACCGGCTGCCGGTTATCGGTGACACCGTGCTGATGATCCGGAATTATGAGTTTTGTGTCAGTCTGGCGCTACTGACCCGTTCGGGGATCCCGCTTCTGAAATCACTGAATCTGATTGTTCAGCACACAGCCGATCCCATCTGGCGTGCGCAACTGAAACCGCTGATCACCGGGGTGGAATCGGGACGCAACCTGTCGGATAGCATGGGAAGTTCCTCCATGGTATCTCCGCTCATCAGACAGATGATTCTGGTGGGTGAGGAGACGGCGGAACTGTCTGATCTGATGGTGAAAACCGCCGTCATCTTTAAACGACATACCGATACCCGGCTGAAGGTCCTGGTGGCCCTGGTTGAACCGGCCCTGATTGTCATTCTGGGTCTGACCATCAGCCTGATTCTGATATCGGTTTATCTGCCCCTTTTCTCTGCGATGGGAAATTTTGGCAACTGATCTGTTTTGTACGGGAGTTTTATCATGTTACTACTGAAAAACCAGCCTTGTCCGCTTACCCGTCACCGGCTGAAAGGCTTTTCTCTGACCGAATTGCTGGTGGCCATGGTGATTTTGAGCGTATTGGTTCTGCTCGCCCTTCCGCGATTGTTACCTCTGGTGACCAAGGCCAAGACCAAAGAAGCCCAGATTGCATTGGCAACAGTTAAGACCCTGATGGATGTGTATAAACTGGAACATGACCGGTACACCGACAATCTGGAGGCCGTCGGGTTTGTTCAGGAAAAAACCGTTGAACAGGGTGGTAACGCCAAGTATAAAGTAGAAGTGGTTCAGGCAACGGGAACCGGCTATCTGGCGCGCGCCACCTCGCTGGTCGATTTTGATAATGATGGAATTTTCAATGTATGGGAAGTCACCGAAAAAGGGCAGGTCAATGAAGTGGTTGCTGATTAACGCGTTCGTTCTACTCACTGCCTGCACGCCGTTCAGGAATCTGTTGTCCCCGTCCGATGCGCTTTTCACCCGCCCCCTTGTGCGTGAGGATGTGTTGCTGATAAAATCGGTGGAGGAGGCAGGTGACCGGGTCATCCGTCAATCGGATGACATTCTGAAGCAGGAGCTGGCCCAATCCTGGTTTCTGAAGGATACCATTCAGGTTCTGATTGCCTCTTCAGGTGAAAAGACAACCCTGGTTCCGGGTCCGTCACCCACAGTAACCGTTCAGGCGCTCATCCGCCAAACCGCTTCTTCTGTTTTATTTGACCCGGATCAGTCGATCCGGATTGACATTCAGCTTTCCTTTCATGAAGCAGGCAGTCAGAAACTGATCGGGAGAATTTCCAAATCAGGATCGGTGAAAAACCGGGAAGAGCTGATTGAACTGGTCCGGACCATCCGGTTAAGGTAATTAAACATGATGATTCAACCCATATTCTCTTTTATATTTTCTGTCGCCAGACGAGTGGGGCTGCTGGTTCTGCTTGTTGCCAGCAGTTCGCTTACCCTGTACAGCATGCCAACGGACTCCTCTTCGGTACCGGCTGTTTTCCGGCAGATCATTCCGGAAATTTCCTACGAACAGACCGAAATCCGTGTCATCATCCGGAATCTGTCACAACTGACCAAAGCCAACATCCAACTGAACATGCAGGTAACGGGCAAAACCAGCCTGCGCTTGTATCAGCAACCGTTGCTGGTAGCCATTGAGACATTGGTGCGGCAGTTTGACCTGACCATGACCTGGAAGGGCGATCTGTTGTTTCTGGATCCGAAACCACGGGTTGAACCGGTTCAGATTCCGGTGGAACCGTTGATCAGGATCAGCGGAAATCTGCTTTCCATCGAAACAGACCCGATGCCAACGGCCCAATTCATCCGCCGGTTTATTGAAGTGACCGGGCGTAATATCATCCCAGACCAGAGTTTGCCCCCGATGGTGTCTGGTGTTATCCGGGACATGCCGTTCAGCGAGGCAGTCCGGTTGTTTTTCCTCACCAATCAGATCAAATCCACCGAAAAGGACCGGGTTTTCTATCTGGAGCCACTCGCAGGGGGAACAACCGGTACACCGATCAGACGGTTTTCTGGAACTCAATTGCAGGTGAAAGACTCCCTCATCAATCTGGATGTCAGACAGGGATCGGTGGATCAGCTCATCAAAGATGCAGCCAGTCAGCTCGGGAAATCGGTGGTGTACTATTCCGATGTTCAGGGCAGTATTTCGGCCTCGGTCTCGCGGTTGGATTTCGATCAGTTTTTATCCTTTGTGCTGAAGAATACCCAGCAAACCTGGAAAAAGGAACAGGGCATTTACTTCATCGGAGATAAGACCAACCGGGCATTGATCTCGACGCAATTGCTTCTGCTTAAAAACCGGAAGGTCGAAAAGTTACCCGAGATTCTGCCGGCCGAATTCACGAAGAGTGTGACCATCAAGGAAATTAAGGAACAGAACGGGATTCTGGTGACCGGTAATCAGAATGACATTGATGACATCCGCACGTTTCTGCAATCCATCGATTACTCGACCCCGCAGGTTCTCATCGAAGCTCTGGTGGTTGACTTTTCCACCTCGGATGGCGTGGCAACCGGCGTGACCGCCGGCCGGGGAGATACCTCTTCCTCTTCGGTGTCACAGTATTTACCGGGACTCGATTTTAAGCTGAACTCGAAGGGGGTATCCAAGCTGGCTGATGGACTGGGAATGACCCGGATCGGCCGGCTTCCCGATGATTTTTATATGCGGATTCAGGCACTGGAAACCGCCGGATTGGCAAAAGTGCGGTCACGGCCCATGCTTTCCACGCTGAACGGACATAAAGCCAGTCTGCTGGTGGGAACCACGCAATGGTACATTCTCAAATCCACCACTCCCATCCGTGACAATCAGGGTGCCATCATCACCGAAAGTCAGCAGTTCAAGGAATTATCAGCCAACATCAAACTGGATATCACTCCCTGGGTGTCGACCAGCGGCGAAGTAACGGTGGAAATCAAGCCTGTGTTTGAAAGTCCCATCGGGCAGTTTTCCCCCGACGTTCCGCCCACCATCAGCAAACGGGAGTTTGAATCCACCATCCGGCTCTCCGATGGAGAAACCATCGTGTTGGGTGGCCTGGTCGAGGAAAGTGAAACTGAAAACGTGCAGGGCATTCCGTACCTGAGTCAGATTCCCTGGCTTGGCCGGTTCTTCTCAAACACCACGAAAATCAAACGGAAATCCGAACTGATCATTTACGTCACTCCCCGGGTTTTTCTGGGTGAAGGTACCCGGCAGGAGGGTCGTTGACCACCAACGTTTCCCTCTGGATCAGACGGTCGCTTTCGTGGGTAGCCGGGCATCCGGTTCACCTTTTATTTATCCAGAAAAACGGCACCATTCTGCTGTTCCGGCAGAAGGATGGCCGCTGGACCAAGATTGAGGTCGGGGAAGTCGGATCTGCCAATGGCGAAACTGATCCTTTTGCCATTCCGGCCGGGGTGTTGCCAGCCGGTTCGGTGGTGCTGATCGATGGACCCGAGTTTGCCACGTTCGAGCAGCATGGGGTGATTCATGCTTCGCTTTCCGGTTGGATCCGGTCTGGGCTGGCGAAGGAAATCACCGATGAACAGCCGTTACGGGCAGTGGCAACCCCGACCACCTTGCTGGTAGCTTCAAAACTTTCAGATGACGGTGATCTGGTTTATAACGAAACACTCTTTCCCTCTGATCTGGTAAACCAAACCCATAATGACCGGCTGAACTGGATGACCACCAACCGGGTGATGGATTTATGGGAGCGGGAAACCGGTGCCCCGGTTCCTGCTGAACATGTGGGAGAGGGTCAACCGGTTTCTGGTTTGTTTTTACCGGGACTTTCCGTCCTGATACAATGGTTTCGATCAGGTGAATCCCTCAGAAAAAACGTTTTATCCAACCTGATCATTGCCTGGTGGCTGGGTCCCGGTTTGTTGACCTTGTTGTGGTTGATTGTGGTTCATTCGATTATTTCCATGCAACAATCCAGGCTTGATGAGCTGACCGATTGGGAACTGGTCAACCGAAGTAAAATCATGGCTTATGACAATGAAGCCCGTCGGGCAGAAGCCATCCGCACGTTGAATCAGCAATTCGGCAGCGGCATTCCCCTGACTGATTGGCTTCCCTTTCATTCCGGTCTGAATGCATCCATCCGTATTCAATCGATTACCCTCGACCGAACCGATCCGAAACAGAATCAGATAACCGGTTTTTGTACCGATGAGCAAAGTCTGACTGCTTACGTCCGGTCGGTTAATCAATACAGGCCGTGTGTGATTGACCATTTCAGAAAAATCAATCCGTTTGCCGAAGAGGAACGCCGTCTGGCGGGAACGATGCCTTATCGGTTTGTCATCCGGTTAACACCATGATTCAACGACTATCCTTCCCCATGCAGGTCATCATCCTGCTGATTTCGGTGGTTTTCTGTTGGTTGGCCATTGCGGATGGGAATGACCGTTTGGCTGCGGCTGATTCTCAACTCACCGTACCCATCGGAAATCTGGAAAAACAGCAACAACGAATTGACCCGTTTGTTCCATCCGGGGCTTCCCGGAATCAGTTTCCCGGGGTGTCATTTACCACTCATGCCTCGCTTTCTGATTACTACCTTGATCTTCTGAAATCCAATGGTGCACGTCTGGTTTCAATGGAAACACCCGAGATAGTGGGAACCCCTTCTTCCGTGCTCAATACGGCTATTGCAGTTACCTATGACATGCCTTATGGGTCTTATATCGACCTCCGGCGACTTTCAGAGGATCAGCCTCTGCTAATCCTCCACCAATCCATTCGGGTCAACGGACTGCAGGGTGACCTGGTCCGTGTGGACGAATCGGTCATTCTGGCAACGATTGATAAAACTGCAGGCAAGAACGGCTCACCATGAAAAACTGGATAACCAATGGCATTCTTGCAGGTGCTCTGCTGTGGATCTGGTACCTGATCTTTGCGGACTTTCTTGAGTTCAATGACTCTGAAGAAATGGTTACCATCGCCGCGAACCGACCGGTTCTGGCAGCAGATCAGCAACGGTTTCCCGATTCACTCTATCAGGTCAACCCGTTTTCGATTCCGCATACCCGTACGGTGACAGCAACTGTCAATAAGCCTCAACAAACACAACCTGTATCGGTGGTATTCCCCTCTCTGACTTTTCATGGTACTATAAAACCCACATCCAAATCGACTCCTTTGTTTTCCTTATCTGATTCTTCCGGAACTTCCTTTCTGATCGGAATCGGGGATCAGCTTCCCTCCGGCTGGAAACTGACCAGGCGTTTGCCTGACGGACTCGAGTTCCGGAAAGGCAGTCAGGTCAGAATTGTCAGGGAGTTTACCGACTGAATGGCAAGTCCATTGATCCTTCACTGGGGGCTGATAGCCGTGATGGTTTCATGCCTTATCTGGGTCCTGATTTCGGATACCCGTTCTCTCACCGTACCTGTTTTTCCGCTTCTGCTGCTGACGGTTACGGGTATCCTGATGGTGGTTTTAGCCGACATGGAAAGGGTCTGGGTATTAGATATAATCCCTGTGGTACTATTTGCAATCAGTGTTCTCTTTGTCAGCCTCAGACACCGGCAGGCCGCAGCCGGGGCAGCCGATTGGTGGTTAATTATGTTGTTGTGCCTGGTGGTCCCGATTGATTATTCACTGCCCATTGTTTTGCTTTCTTCGATAGCCGGACTCATTCATTCAAAATTGGCTGGAATCCAACGGATTCCCTTCGCCTTCTGGATATCGGTTTTCTGGATTTCTGAATTGCTTTTGGTGCACACCGGCTTTTTTTCCTTTACTCTTTTCCCTGTCTGATCCGCCATGGCATCCATTCAAACTCTCGATCCCAGACATTCTGCTGTCACTCACATCGACCACCTCCTCACCACGGCTCTTCATGAGGCGGCGTCGGATGTGCACATCGACCCAGTGGCGGACGGTCTGGTCATCCGGTTCCGGGTGGATGGCCGGCTGGAGGAACGATACTCGGTGTCTTCTGGTCAGAAGGCTGCGCTTGTGGCCCGGATCAAGGTGCTGGCCAACCTCGATATTGCCGAGAAACGACGTCCCCAGGATGGGAGAATCCGGTTTGCCTCGGCCTCTGGAGAAACCGACATCCGCGTGTCCGTGGTCCCTGTGATTCATGGTGAAAAAGTTGTGCTTCGTATACTCGATTCGGGATTTGCCGGATCTGATTTTCTCTCCCTCGGTTTTTCTGAGGAACAGGACTCGCTTCTGCGCGAAGCGCTCTCTTATTCCAGCGGTCTGATACTCGTCACCGGTCCGACCGGCTGCGGGAAATCGACCACACTGTACACCGCCCTTCAGATTCTGAACGAACCATCACGGAATATACTGACCATTGAAGATCCGGTGGAGCGGCAACTGGCCGGCATCAATCAGTCGGCTGTGCATGAAGCCATCGGGTACACCTTTCCCGCCGCCCTCCGTTCATTTCTGCGGCAGGATCCGAATGTGATCATGGTGGGGGAAATCCGTGATGCCGAGACGGCGACCATTGCCATCCGCGCCGCCATGACCGGACATCTGGTGCTTTCCACTCTTCACACACAGACAGCGGCCGGGGCGGTGGACCGGTTACGGGATATCGGGGTGGAACCCTATCTGATTCAGGCTACATTGCGGCTGGTGGTGTCCCAGCGTCTGGTCAGAACCTTGTGTCCGGAGTGCCGGCAACCCGATCCGGATGGGAAAGAGGTGCTGTCCCGGCAACCATTGGGAGAAAGCTTTTCCTCACCGGAGAGCTGGTCGGTTTTTAAGCCGGCCGGGTGTTCTTCCTGCCGGTTTACCGGATTCCGGGGCCGGCGTGTCATTGGTGATGTGTTTCTGCCGGGTCATTCCGCTGTTCAGCAGGGTCGTGAGGACGATGGGCTGCGCCAGAGTGGTTACCGGGCAGTGGCGGCCGGACGGACGACTCTGCCAGAGATTCTGGCCGAAGTGGGATAAAAAAAACGGGCGACCCGAAACCGGACCGCCCGCACACTCATTCAGGCAAATGGAAAATTAACCGAGGTTTTTCGCAGCGAAATCCCAGTTAACCAGTTTATCGAGAAACGTCGAGATGTAATCGGGACGACGGTTCCGGAAATCGATGTAGTAAGCATGTTCCCACACATCGATGGTAAGCAGAGCCTTCTGACCGTGTGCCATGGGCAGATCGGCATTTGCGGTTTTGGTCACTTTCAGTTTTCCGCCATCCAGTACCAGCCAGGCCCAACCTGATCCGAACTGAGTGGTGGCTGCGGTTTTAAACTGATTGACGAAATCATCATACGACCCGAAATCGGCTTCAATTTTCTTCAGCAGATCACCTGACGGTTTTCCGCCACCATTTGGCTTCATGCTGTTCCAGTAAAAGGTGTGATTCCATACCTGAGCGGCGTTGTTGAAATGTCCCGCTTTGGAAGCATCCCCTGCCACCGTTTTAATGATGGATTCCAGATCGGCTTTATCCAGATCAGTATCCTTAATCAGGTTATTCAGATTGGTCACATAGGCATTGTGGTGCTTGCCGTGATGAAACCCGAGGGTTTCTTCTGAGATGTAGGGCACAAGGGCATTCTGTGCATATGGTAAATCGGGCAGGGTGATGGCCATTTGAGTCTTCTCCGGTTAATCAATTGAATGTGTGAATGGTTTGATAACGCCGGGTGGGTTGGAATAGTTCCTTTCGGAATACAGGAGTCAGGAGTCAGGAGTCAGGAGACAGGAGACAGGAGAAGCGCCTTTGGGTAAAATCGGGGACCAGTCAATACAAGTGATTGGTGAGTAGGGAAACCGGGCGGCTGAGTGATCCCCGTAAGCGGAATTGCTGAAAGTCCGGCTTTGCCGGCCACTCGATGACTGTGCCACCGGTCCCCGAAGTGGGTCGAACCATAAATGGCCCCCAACACCCGGATAAAAAAAGGTGGCCACTCATCGCTCACACCGGCACGCCGGCTTGCTTTGAATGACCACCCTGGGTAACAGATAATCGTAAGGTTTTTATACAGGAGTCAGAATTAAGAATTCTGTGCTTTTATTGATTTTAAAGCCTCATCAGAAATGACAGAAATGGACCCTCTCCCCTTCCCTCTCCGGCGGAGAGGGAGTTATTCATGTTTGAGTATTCCGTATTCCGTATTCCGTATTCCGTATTCCGTATTCCGTATTCCGTATTCCGTATTCCGTCTTCTGAATTCTGAATTCTGAATTCTGAATTCTGAATTCTTTTGATTTTAGAGTCTCATCAGAAATGAAAGAAATGGACCCTCTCCCCTTCCCTCTCCGG
>JABWAT010000029.1 GCA_013360915.1 Bacteroidota bacterium | reverse complement strand
CCGGGAAACCGGATGATCTGGATGCGGTGATCCGGTACGGTGAAGAGATCGGATTGCCACTGACTGAATGCCAGAAATTCTTCGACCACTTCACCTCGAACGGGTGGAAGGTTTCGGGCAAAGCCACGATGAAGGACTGGAAAGCAGCCCTGAGAAACTGGAAGCGAAACGGAGACCAATATGCACAACCAAGCACCCGTACAAGCCGGAGGGTTACTCCAGCAGGTTTTGGACCAACAGCAAAGATTCCAGAGGGCAAGGAGTACCGACGTGACTGGTGACACTCCTTCGTTCCAGGAGTCGAAACGGTATTTCCTGATGGTAGCCAGGCAGCTCAATCCGGGGTACTGCATTGACGAACACAACGCCGATGCCATTGACGAACTGATCCGGTATTTCTCCCGATACCAGGAAGGGTCACTGGACAAACGAAAGGGCATCCTCCTGATGGGGCCGGTGGGAACCGGGAAAACCACCATCATGAAAATCTTCATCGAGATCGTTGGCCGATCCTACGGAGGTACAGAACTCCAGCTCTTCAACTGCTTCCGGCTTTTCCAAGCGGTCCGGGATGGCAAGGACAAGGGCGATGCCATCATCAACCGGCTGAAGGGCAAAGGTGTAGCTGAGCAAAACCGGAAGGTCGGCAGGATCATGGAGCCGGTACTGGATGACATCGGCATGGAGCCAATCGTGAAGGATTTCGGGAACGACACCCATCTGTCACTCGAGATCATTTACGACCGGTACGACCTGATGGAAGCGACCGGTGCCCGGACTCATGGCACAACCAACCTGACCACCGAAGAGCTGGAGGATGTACTTGGCACCCGGGCATACGACCGGATGAGGGCCATGTTTAACCTGGTCCTGCTCGATGGACCATCGAGGCGAAAATGAAATTCCCGAAAGTGCCCATGAGGAAATATCGCAATATCCCGGTGGTAATCGATGGAATCCGGTTCGATTCGAAGGGAGAAGCCCGTCGGTGGGGTGCCCTCAGGTTGCAGGAAAGGGCAGGGTTAATCGATCAGCTCGACCGGCAGGTATCCTTCACCCTGGTTGAGAAAACGGCTCAGGATAGAGCGGTGACCTATCGGGTGGATTTCACTTACCGGAAGGCCGGCCGGTTAATCGCGGAAGATTTCAAGGGCTATGAAACGAAGGAATTCAAACTGAAAGCAAAACTCTTCCGGGCAAAATACCCGGAGTACGACCTGATCATCACAAACAGCAAAGGCATGAACCAATGAAACTCACACTCACCCGGCCACTGGCCGTGATAGACCTCGAAACAACCGGCACCGATCGGATGAATGACACCCCGGTGGAAATCGCCATCCTGAAGATTTTTCCAGACGGAAGGCGCCAAGCCGGATCCATCCGGATCAACCCAATCATTCCTATCAAACCGGAAGCCACCGCCATTCACGGAATTACCGATGAGATGGTGGCTGGTTGCCCAACCTTCCCGGAGATCGCACCGAAGATCATGAGCGCCTTGTCCGGGTGCGACTTCCTCACCTTCAACGGGAACCGGTTCGATATCCCCATGCTGGTTGAACACATGCTGCGGGAGGGATATGACTTTCCGGATCCAGCTGCACGGTTCATCGATGCTCAGGTCATTTTCCACAAGAAGGAGGAACGTACCCTGGCCGCGGCTTCAAAGTTCTACCTTGGGAAAGAGCTGGAGAATGCCCACTCGGCAGTGGCCGATGCTACTGCCACCTATGAAGTATTCCAGGCACAGCTGGAACGATACCCGGACCTGCCTTCTGACATTGAGAAGCTGTCAGAGTACAGCCGGCAAGGTAGGTTGGTAGACTACGCTGGCCATCTCATCCGGGACAGCCAGAACCGCGTGATTTTCAATTTCGGGAAGCACAAGGATAAACCGGTCACCGAGAATCTGGACTATGCCAAGTGGATGCTGGAGAGCAACTTCCCTCTGGACACCAAGAGGAAACTGAAACAGATCATCGACCAGGTTGAAGTCCCAATGTTCGCGCGGTGATCTGATCAATCCCAACACCAACAATTCAAAGCTAAACACCAGGAGAAAACATGCATCACACCATCACATATCTACCCATCGGGCAGATTGTTCCAAACCCGAAAAACCCGCGGAAAACTATCCGCGAAGAGGAGCTCAAGGAACTGGCAGAATCAATTAAATCGGTCGGAGTCCTGCAACCCATCATAGTCCGACCGGATGGCGATTATTACGAACTGGTCTGCGGTGAGCGCCGGTTCAAGGCTTCTACCCTCGCCAGCCAGACCGATATCCCTGCCATCATCCGGAATCTGACCGATGATGAAACCATGGACCTGATGATCACAGAGAACCTGCAGAGGAAGGATGTATCGCCAATCGAGGAGAGCGATGCCTTCCTGAATCTGGTCCAGTATCGGGGATATGATGTTAAGGCGCTCTCAGCCCGGTTCGGGAAATCTGAATCATACATCAGGCACCGGATGAAACTGGCTGACCTGATCGACGGATTCCGGGACCTGTTAGCAAAGGATATCATCACCATTGGCCACGCACTGGAGATCTGCAAGGTGTCAGCGGAATACCAGAAGGATCTGCTGGAAGATGAATTCGGAAATACTGAAACACCCTATTGGGATTGCCCAACCGTTGCCAACCTGCGGCAGACCATTACCCGGCAGTACATGGGTGATCTCGCAGAGGTGAAATTCGACACTTCAGATCCGGACTTGCTCCCATCGATGGGCGCTTGCACGACCTGTCCATTCAACACTGCATCGGATACCCTGCTCTTCCCTGATGCCGGAACCGGCCGGTGCCTGAAGAAGGAATGCCTTGATCAGAAGGAAGCGATCCACCTTGAGAAACGGATCAAATACCTGGTTGAGAATGAGCCGGAAGTACTTCTGCTTCACGGATACACCTACAATGAAGAGAAAAAGAAAAAGGTGAAGGAGCTCCAGGCAGCTGGCTACCCAGTTATTCAGGATTCGGACTGGATCAAGATTCACCCGCCAATGCCTCCAGATCCTGAGGACTTCGATTTGACAGGTGAGGAGGACCGGGAACGATTTGAATGGGAAAAAAGGGAGTATGAATCAAACCTTGCAGAATACCACGAAGACATCAAGAGTCCGGGCGCCCGTCGGTTTCTGGATGTGTTCGACGCTGAGGAAGGATTCTGCAGACCATCACTGGCAAAAAAGAAAGCGGCAACCGCCCCTGCAACCAACTCCACGGATCCAACCTTTGCCCGGAAGGAATCAATCAGGCAGGAAATTGTCTCCCTCGAGGACCAGTTTATACGGAATGGAGAACTCCAGGATCAGAAGGTATTCGAAGCTGTTGAGGAAGCGTTGAAGAGTTCAGACTATAAGTACGACCAGAACCTCATCTTTTCTTCTGCAGAGCGGGATGCTCTGGCTCTGATCATGCTGAAAGATGTGGCCGGTGGTTACATGAACGATGGTCTGACTGAGGAAATATTCGGTGCCAAAGAACGGTATATCTCAAACCACCGGTATTATGAGGTCATCGGAAGTCTGACCGAGGCTCAACGGGCAAAGATCACACGGGCTTTCATCCTTCATCACCTTGTCGAGAATCATTCCGGGCCGGACGTATCCGGAAGCAAGAGTGAAACCAAGATGCTGTTTCAACTCGTGGAATCAACGATCCCGGATCTGGGATACTCAGACCTGCGGAAAGCGGTCGAGGACAAATACCGGAAGCGGAACCAGACGATCAGCGAGAAGTTGGCTACCCTGCGGGATGAACTGAAGGCGCTTGAAGAGAAGCCGGCCGGGAAGGGGAAGAAGAAGGTAGTGGCCGCTTAGGCGGCCATGCTTTATCCTGCTAGGTTTATGGTTAAATTGCATTTGATTTAATTTATTCTTCAACTCAAACCCATCTGAGCACGGCTATGACATTCAATACCGAACTGATCTGCAACAAATGTATTCATCAACGGGCCTTTGCCTGCGCAGCCTTTCCTGATGGTATCCCAGATGAAATCCTCACGGCAAATGCACATCATCAACCACTTCCCGGTCAGGGTAATGATCTTGTTTTTAAAGTGGGAGAACCGAGCGAGGATGAGTACTTTTTTGATACGCCTGTTTGAGTAACAAAAAAGGGCTGGTGTTTAGCCAGCCCTTTCCCACTTATATTGATATTGAATCAAATAAATCAAGGTTCTTCGATAACTTTCAAACTTATATCAAATTCTTCTCCAAATACCTGTTTCATTCGAGTGATAATCCAGCTCCCTTTGTCTGAAACACCTTGTGGTATAACCTCATTTGAATTATACAATATCAGCAAACGTTGCCCCGATAATTGGTCATGATGGTGGGCAGATGATATTTCCTGTAAATTAAAATTCCAAGTAATTAAATGAAAATCCGCAAAAAAGTGTTTGGTGGTAATTCCCATACTATAGGTAATGCATATTAAATACACAATTCTTTCTTTGTGTGATACTCTTACTCTGTATGGTATAATATCCTGTCGCATGGTTAACCATTATTTAACTACCGAGTCAGTATTAACTTCTTCTTCTTTTTTGCTTTCCTGAAAATATTGTTAATGTCAAGTAAAAAATAAATCCAGATCGATCAAGTATCATAAACACGAAAACTTTCTTCGCTGTAAATTGATTGTAAAATAAGGGTCAATAAGCCAATATAGTTCAGCATTACTGAACCCAGTAATGTGTAAATGACTCCAGATTCAATTTGGAAACTGATTACTTTGGAAAACCCGTTCGCGATAATTAACAAAAGAATGACTACAAGGTACCCAACAGTAAGATAAAATATTCTATTTGCAAATTTATCCCGATGTTCCAGTTTTTGTGAATTAAGATCATTATTTTCAATTACTTTTTTTTCTTTTCGCGCCTTTTCGCCAATCTTTTGGGGAATGTCTTGTGTGTTAAAAAAATCACTAAAACTCATGACAATCGCTCTCTGAAATAATCATAAATAAGATTGTCATCGATATCTTGACCAAACCTAACCTTTGTTCCACCTTCCGTTGCAATGTGCCATGGTGAACCTTCAGAGTGAGTTGCATCTGAAAGCTGGAATCCAGTAAAATTTTTATAGGTCCTCCATACCTTTTCTAAAAACTCAACATCCTCAGCATCTGTCGGAGGATCAACTTCAGTATAGCCATATATATTAGCAAAATGTGGCTTTTTCTTGAGTGGCTCTGTAATTATTTCATCACCATAGGACTTGCATTCATGGTAAATACTTGGAACAACCGGCCCATACTTCCAAGCTTGAATTGGTTCGGAGAATAATTGGCTTTGAGCTGATCCTTTTACTGCCAAATACCAGCCGTAGGCATAGTAAAGAAGTTTTTGAAGTTTTAGATGCCCTACCTTAATATTCTCTTCTTTTGCCTTTAAAATGAAGAAATTGGCAATTTGAATTGGATTATACATAATACCCTCACATACAATATTAAGGCTTTCGGAAGAATGTTGCAATATATAAAAATACTGTATATAATTACAGCATATGCAATTTAAAACCCGTAAGATTACCGACCTCGTCCCAGCCGAATACAACCCCCGGCAGGCCACCAGAGACCAGATTGACCACGTCCGGAAGTCCCTCGAGACCTTTGGTTTCGTCGATCCGGTCATAGTCAACACTCACCCTGACAGGAAAAACATCATCGTTGGCGGCCACCTCCGGCTCAAGGTTTGGGCCGAGATGGGCCACGATGACGTCCCCACTGTTGAGGTATCCCTGCCTTTGGAGAAGGAGCGCGAGCTTAACATCCGGCTTAACCGAAACACCGGGGAGTGGGATTGGGATAAGCTAGCCAATGAGTTCGAGATTGCTGAGCTGGTGGGATGGGGATTTGAAGAATCCGAGTTCAAACTGGATTCTCCCCAGTCAGACAAGATCAACCCGCCTGACGATTTCCCGGAATACAGCACGGAGATCCCGACTGATCACAAATGCCCGAAGTGTGGATATGAGTGGAGTGGTGACCCAAAGTAACCGGCCCCAATACATTGTACCCACCATGGCGGAAATCGCCGATCTGCCCTGGAATGGCTTCCAGGTTGCTTCCACCTTTAGCGGTGGTGGTGGATCCTGCTTAGGCTACCGGATGGCCGGGTTCAAAGTCGTCTGGGCAAATGAGTTCATTCCCGCGGCCCAAGCCACTTACAAGGCCAACCACCCGGATTCTTTTCTGGACACCAGGGATATCCGAAAGATCACACCTGAAGAAATCCTGCAAACTGTCGGTCTAACAGTGGGAGACCTTGACATCTTTGATGGCTCCCCACCCTGTGCTGCTTTCTCCACTATTGGCCAGCGGGAGAAATCCTGGGGTAAAGTAAAGCGCTACTCTGATTCCGCCCAGCGGGTCGATGACCTTTTCTTTGAGTATTCACGGTTACTCAAAGGCCTTCAGCCAAAGGTGTTCATTGCTGAAAACGTTTCCGGTCTCATCAAGGGTAAGGCAAAGGGATACTTCATTGAGATACTGAATGAATTGGCCGCATGTGGTTACCGGGTAAAGGCAAAGCTACTTGATGCTTCCTGGCTGGGTGTTCCTCAGTCCCGTGAGCGGATCATCTTCATGGGTGTTCGGAATGATCTCAGGTTGGACCCGGTTTACCCGAAACCACTCCGATACCGATACACTCTGACTGATGCTATAGTCGGTTGTGAGGGGTTTCCTTCAACACCATTAAAGCCGGGTTCGAAGCTTCATACCCTTTACCACCACGCCACACCGGAAGTTGGTGGCCGGTTCGAGGATGCTTACAAAAAGCTGTATGGGAAGCTGTCCTATTTCAATTACTCCCGCGGGTTGTGGGACAGGCCGGCACGAACAGTTGTTCAGGGTTCACAATGCCTGATGCATCCAGATGAAGCCCGATCATATTCTATTCCAGAGCTCAAGCGGCTATGCTCCTTCCCGGATGATTTCAAACTGGAAGGTTCATTCCCTCAACAGTGGGAAAGACTCGGCCGATCGGTACCACCGGTCATGATGGCACACATTGCAAAGACAGTTCAAAAGGAGATACTTGAAGTATGGAAATCGGGAACGGCATCAACCCCGGTCGTTGGATGAACTTCAACGGAGATGTACCCATGAAGTTTGATGAACATGTGAAGCAGTCGATACCCGGCTACGACCGGGTAATGGAGAAGATAGGCTTCATCAGTCAATTCTTCATCATGGATGGATCAAATTATCTGGACATCGGATCCAGCACTGGTCGAACAATTTTCGAGGTGGTCAATAATAATTACGGGAAAAAATTCCAGGTTGACGCAGTGGACAAGAGCCCGGAGATGGTTCAATTCCTACGGGACAAATGGCTCCAGTCAAAACCGTGGGTGCATGAGTTCAATGCCTGGAATGTGGATATCCAACAGTTTTACCCGGCAAAGAAATATGATCTTGTTGTGGCCAGTTTGGTTTTGCAATTCATCCGGCCAGATCACCGGCAAATGCTCCTCGATGTTTTCAACGCCTCCCTCATCACCGGTGGGTGTCTGCTTTGGTATGAGAAATGCAGTGAGGAATCGGCAACTGCTACCGAGGTCAATAAGCAATATCTGAATTCATACAAGAAAAGCGCCGGCCTTTCACATGCTGATATCCTGACCAAGGATGAAACGCTTCGCGGCGTGATGAATCCCCGATCATTTTCTGAGAATTTAGAGATGCTTGAGGCTGCCGGATTTTCAGAGGTTTCAGTGATTGATAAAGACGGAACCTTCACTTTATTTATGGCCATTCGATAGCAAACCAATTCATTGAATTACTGCGTATATTTGCAGTATGAATTGGATCCACGAAATTGATATTTCCGATTTACTTACCGGCGATCTTCAACTGATCAAGAACTCCTGCGGCGCTGAGATTGCTGTCGCACTGATGGAGCGGTTACCGAAAACCAACCTTTACATTTCCGAAAAACCGCTGTACGAAGCGAAGCGGAGATACATCCGGCAGAAGTTCAACGGTGGGAACGTGAAGGAACTGGCGAGAACCCTCCGGGTTTCGGAGCAATTTGTTTACAATACCATCAACCAGAGGGCATCAGACCCGCAGCCCGATCTATTTGGCAGTTAAGTAGTTCAAGAAGATTTCCCGGATTTCCTCAAAATCCTCATCGTTGATATCCATGAACGGCCGGGCAGGCATGCTCACCGTGTAACTGGCCACCGCTTCTGACCTTTGAACCAGCTTGTGCCTTTTCCCTGCAAAGACCGCGAGGTTAGGATAACCCGTCTGGCGTTTGAGCTTCCCCGACTTATCGGTCCTCAGTTTGGTCACGATGGTCCGGGAAATGTTGATGGTTCCCCCATAGTGGTGAATCCTGGCGTACTCCAGATTGGTGCCAACAATCCCGGAGGAACTGGTAGAGCTGGTCGTGAACGACCTGGCCAGATCCCCACGTACCTGCAGAATCTTCCCCGGCCATTTACCTTGCTTTGCCCGTTGCTTTTTCCGCTCCGCCGAAAGGTCCTTCCACGGCGCACCGATGTGAGCACCCTCAGTCCGGAAGTTTTCTTCCACAGCCTTCTTCGCTTCAGCAGTGGCAACCCTCATGGGCTTCTCCAGGCTGGCGAGCTTCTCCCGAAGGATCTGTACGGTTGGTGGGATTTTTACTTCAATCATGGCTGGTCCTGTTGACAATAATTTGGTTTAATGGTAGATTCAAATCGAGCAGCGAGATATCAACTGCACCGTTCGGCAATAGTTGGTTGAAGTCGCTATGAAGGGAACGGCCTTCAAAAGTGGTCCCTGCATAAGAAAGGTGGTTCAGCCACCTTTTTTATTTTATGTCTTCCCCATAGATAAAAAGTACGCCTTGACGTTTTTTATTAATATTATCTGTTTCAACCTGCATAACATTGTAAAGTAGTCCACCGTCCCTATTTATCTGCACACTACAAAGAAATGAGTGTTCTCCTTTAAAAAGACCCAGATACTGACGGCGTATTTCTCCGTCAAAATCCTTTGCCCAGATTTCAAACGGATGTTCGATTGTTGGTATAACAAAATTTGCATACCGCTCCCTTGAATCTTTCCGCTTTTCAACCAGATGTTTCATTTTCTCATGCGTAATGGCAACATGCTCAATTGGCGACTTTAAAACACGAACCGGATTTTGGTCATCAACCCCAAAAACCTTTTCAAGTACCTTAAGCGCTAATTCAACGTCATCGGCAATCTCAAGTATTTCGGGTTGTTCCTGGAATTGCTCTTTTTTCAGTTCCCTAAATGACGGGCGACCGATATCGGACCACTTCATCGTAGGGAGTTCATTCCGACAGGACTGATTGTCTTCAGAAAATTGATTCTTCAGATCCGCGCACTCGGGAAGCATTCCCTTTTTGTCCCACAATGCCGATTTCCCCGGGTTGTAATCAAACCCGTTTACCGGCTGGTCAACGTCATCTGGGATCTCGGTGCTGGGCTTGATTCCCCTCCGCTTCAGATCACGTTCGCTCCTGGCCTCCACTCGCGCCCGGCAGCCGAAGTGGTTGGGCGGATAGAACCGATCCCAGACCGGATGATCGATTGGATACGCCTTCCCGTTCAGGTCTTTGCAAATCACCGTGGTCGATGCATCCATGACCGAAACATATTCCAGGTAGGGGTTGGCATCCTTGGTGGCCTCCTGCTCTTTCCATCTGCCAGCCATGTATGCAGACTGGATATTTGCCCGGAAGACAGTGGCGACCCTGGCCGGCTGCGGAATCCGGTCCCGATCCAGTTCCTTCACAAAGGATTGCAGGGTCATCCCATCCGCAGCCGCCTTTTCCAGCTTTGCCTTGAGGGCTGAGAGAATTCCGATCCGGTATTCACCCGAAATTGCAAAGGCTTTCGCTTTTGCTTCTGCTGTGGCAGTGGTCCAATCAAAGTCCACACGGATCCCTTTTGACTCGAGGAACCGGATTGCTTTCTCCGGAGGAAGGTCAAAGGCATCCCGTAGGATCGTCGTTTCAAAGGTTTCCGACCGGTCTGCAAAGAGGAAACTATTACCGGGCATTGATCCTGCCCCACACTTCAGAAATGAAGATGGCCCGTTCAATCACTTCCTCAATCTGATCGGTTTTCAAATCGGGATAAACAGATCCCAGTTTCAGAATGGCCTCATCAAAATCAGAGGATTCTTCCAGCAGCTTCATGATAGGACCGGAAACGCCGGCCAGTTTGCCAACCTTGGGGATGGTAGCCGACATCAATTCATCAATGGCGTCCTGATCCGGGAAAGATGGTTCCTTGAATTCAGGCACCGGTTCCTTTACAGGCTCAGAGGCTACCTTTGGTTTCACCTTTCCTGCAGAGCCGATGACCGCTTCTGCCTGCTCTTTGGTTAACCCGAAAAAGACCATCAATTGGTTGACACCCGAATCCCTCGGCATCTGTCCTACGGTGACCTTCTCAACGATGGAGGAAGCCGCGGTGACCTGAGCTCCATTAAGCACAACAGCCGGACCGGATGGGGAGCCAGTGGGATCTTCACCAGCACCAGGTGTGGCGATCGGTTGAAGATCATCATCTTCAAAACCGTAATTTCGTTTGAAGTAATCGGTGGTGAATCTGATCAACCCGGTTTTCACCAACAGTTCATCGCGTTCCGCGAGAGCTTTATCCACATCCTGTTCTTCGTAAAGAATGAAGGATGGAAGTTCACTGCCCGGGAAGTTGTACTCGCTGACCAGTGCAATCAACCGGTTCATTGTTTGTTCAACGATTTTCCGGTATGACTCAATGACCGTGGTCTGGTGTTCGGAGTGAGTCTGGCTGGCCGCGTAACTTCCAACCTTTCCCAGCTCTGTGGTGGTCGTTACAGTCAGGACCGCCTTTGAAATTTCCTTGTTGTAGAATTCGACACCGCGTTCATACAGATCAACTGAGGCCGATTGCTTGAAGTCCAACACATTGACAGTTGAACCGATTGGCATGACGGCTACACCATCCTGTACCATCGCAGAAAGCATTTCCAGAACAGCTGCCCGTTTCCCCTCATCCTCGAAGTCAGCAGAGCTGATGAAGGCATAAATGTGAGGCATCCCGAATTTCTCGGTCATCTTCAGCCAGAATTGCTGGATTCCCTTTTTAAACGATACCGGCCAGAAGCACCGGGACAGAACCTTCTCACCATACGGGTTCTTATAGCTCGGCTTGTTCCTCGCCAACAGGAAATTGTTCATCGGGACTTCAATCCCTTTTCCTGGGTAATCCTTATGGAGAAACCGGAGTTCATTCTGATC
The DNA here is from genome assembly GCA_013360915.1 of Bacteroidota bacterium. NCBI lineage: Bacteria > Pseudomonadati > Bacteroidota > Bacteroidota bacterium. The sequence continues at coordinate 8,800 of JABWAT010000029.1, read as the reverse complement.
ACCGAACACAAACCATTCCTGGGGCTTTCCGACTACATCAGCAGGAACCATCAGTGAATCCCGGTACTCCCACCGGATTTCCAGAACCGAATAACCGAACAAAACGGCATCGAGGATTTCCCCGATGATCCGGTTCATATCCAGATCGAGGAACATTTTCCTGATTGCCTTGGCCTGCCTGGACTTTGATTTTCCCCGGTCGATATCCCACTCCATCGACAGGATTCCGGATTTCATCTGCTCAACACAGGCGAAGAGATGCGGATCCGAAAGTAATTCCCGGTAAATCCTGACTGAGTTCCCCGTCTTCCTCAGAACCGGATCCGGATCAGGGAGATATCCGAAAAGTGAGGTAAGATCATCCAACGATGTTGAACGGGATGCAATCTCCATTGCCTTACTTTTCTTTTCGGCAAATGATTTATGTTGTTTGCGGTTGCTGCTCATTTTAATATCCTGCTGTAAGTGAGTGAGATTTTCGAGTTCCGGAAGTCGCCACCTTCAATGTGGCTGCCGAGGTTTTCATGTAGGTGATTGCTTGGGAAAATTGGTCCACCTGGTCATCGTGTTCACCGTTCGGGAAGTCCTCCAGTTCATTCACGAAATCATGGACCCATGGAGCATTGTCGGGAAGAAACACTCTGCCCGATTCGGTAGTGGGAGCAACAGAGTGCGCACGTGCGATTTTATCATTTTCAACCGGCACACCAATCACCGGGAGAGAGGTTGTTCGCAGTTCCTGAATAAGCGATTGCCCGGATGCTTTGTCCTCAATGAGAACGACTGCGGGATTCCATTTTTGATACAGCGACTGAGCGACCCGTTTCAATTCTGGAAACTCAACTCGACCCCTCCAGAGATCGAGCATGTAGAAACCAAGTGGCGTTTCAGCATAAGTGCCGCAGACGGAAAAATCATTCTCTTCGTTTTTCTTGAAGGCTGTATCCCAGGACTGAACAATCCGATTAATGACCGGTGGTAATTCGGTATAATATTTCCACCACTCCCGGCGCAGGATCCCGGTTCCCTGACTGTCTGTGAACTCTCCGAAAATTTCCTGTTTCCGGACAGCAGCAGAGGTTTCCCGAACCAGCTCATCGATTTCCGATTTGGCGATGAAGGGATTGGTATAACTGGAGAAATTAAATGCCTGCCATTCCCCGGATTCATTTTTCTGAGCACGTTCGTACAGTTCATAAAACAGGTGCTTTTCGCCTTTGTGTCGCTTGCCCTTTGGAGTGCCGCCAATGATGATGTTCGCCTTATAGTCCATTGCCATCGGCCGGATGGCGTTCTCCCACAAATACCGGTCCTTCAGAATAATCCCTGCCTCATTCAGGAGGATAAGTTGATACCCGAATCCTTCCAGATTTTCCGGACGGTCAGCAGACCTCAAATCCATTACGGAGCCGTTGATTACCAATTCCTTTCGCTGTTGTCTGTACTGCCACATATCCCGCGGTAAATGCCTGAGCACAGGCATAAAGTACCGGCTGATATACCGGTCGAGATTTGAATTCACGGTGTCAACCCAGAGAATCGGTGAAACACCATCGAGCATCTGTTCAATGGAGAAATTGGCCAGACCCCGGGTGTAACCCCACCGCCGTCCTTTTGCAACAACCTTGTACCTGGCCTTCGATTCGAAGAAGATTTTACTCTGATTCGCGTGGTAGGTCACTGGTAAGGTTACCAGGTTGCCCATGAACAATCTTCCTCTCAATCGATACGGTTACAGCGGCTTGAATTTCTCCGCCATCTTTTCCGGTCACTTCATGTCGTTCCACATAAAGCCCGAGTAAAGCATCCCGGTCCTTCAGTGCTGCTAATTCGCTTCTGAGATCACCTGACCTTCGAGCCCTCCGGATAATTGATTCCCGGTCGAGAATCGACAATTTCAATTTATCTGCGAGACCCTTTTCTGTGATCTCAGCCAGTTTCTCGAAGGCCCATGAAACATATTTCTTCGCCTGCCGGTCGCTGACCCCGTACCGCTCTCCAACTTTTCTCCATAAATCTGATCTCCGGACGCGGATCAGGTTTGGTTTCTCGAGCAATAACTCGAGCACCTCATCGACACGCATTTCAATGCTTGCCCGCTTTTCCTGACCCCGGAGTTTTCTCTCATTTATTTCAGCCATTAAGACAAGGAACCCCTAATCTAAATGACACAAAATACCGGGTTTTTCCCTTCTGCTTTCAGTAAACGGTTTAGAAAATCATTTAACGGAACGTGAATAGAAATAAGACAACATTTGCACATCATCCGTGGTGAAATACCACACCAATAAACAAGAAGGAGACCCCTGTGAGAAAAGAACTGCTTACCCTGTCCGTGATTCTGACCATGCTGGTCGGTGTTTCATTTGCCATCCCAACGCCCGAACCTGATCCCCTGCCGAGCCTGGTTCCTGAAATCATTCAGCTCAGCTGTGTGGATTATTCTGATTTGATTGTGGATCTGGAAGGTAGCGGAAATGGAATTTCTGATCTGGCTGAAATTGATGCGATCCGGACGGAAACCGATTTGTATCAGGATGTTAACTATTTCAATCCCGGCGCATTTCGATGGTCCAGTTTTTACCTGAATTACCCTGAATCAGATTCCAATGAAGTTCCCGGATTTATCAGACCAAAATTATTTCTGAGTGTGAGTCCGACTGACTTGGTAAATACGGCTTTTTGGGCAATGAAAAATAACCGGGTCCGATGGAGCGAAAAAACCGCTCTGGCCTGAATTGACCTTTTTCTGAACGCAATCCGGAGTGATCATGGATCAATGGTTTGAAGTATTCCGAATCGGCAAACACACCGATTCCGCTGGCAATAGCCGGGAGTGGACTGAGGCCGATCTCGACCTCATCGTTTCCAATTATCGGGCAGAGGAGCATGAGGCTCCAATTGTCATCGGTCACCCGAAGGACAACGATCCTGCCTATGGATGGGTTGAAGCGCTGAAGCGAGAAGGATCCATTCTTCTGGCCAAGGCAAAACAGGTTGTCCCTGAATTTGCCGAAGCCGTGAAAAGCGGATTGTTTAAAAAGCGGTCCATCAGTTTATATCCTGACATGACTCTGCGGCATGTTGGATTCCTGGGTGCAGTTCCTCCGGCGGTTAAGGGATTAGCCGATCTGCAATTCGCTGATAAGGAAATCCCCGTTGTCATCGAGTTCGGAGAAGATGCACCGGCGCAGGAGCCAGTACAGCCGGAAGTCCCAATGGTATCTAAAGCTGAATTTGATGCACTTCAAAAGAGGCTTGAATTATTTGAATCCCGGTTCGCCGAAATGTCCACCCAACAAATCGAAGATAAACAGCGGTCCAATTGGTTGAACCGGGAAAAACTTTCCTTCCAATCCTACCTGCTCGACCGCTTGCAATTCGGAACCATCACCCCGGCACAGAAAACTCAGATTGAAAGTCTGGTGGAAGTGCTTGATGGATTCACGTTCAAATCTGTTGGAGACCAGGGCGGATATGCTGTTGAATTCTCTGAAGGAAAAACAGCCAACCCATTCGACCTGCTGAGGAAATTGGTAGACACCTTCCCGAAGCAGATTGAATTCACGGAAGTGGCCACCGGTGCGAATGCCGGTCCAGCTCCAAAGGAAAAGAGTCCGGTCGAGATTGCGCGGGAGGCGCAAAATTACCAGGAAGAAATGCGGCGCGGTGGTGTAAATATTTCCATCTCAGACGCAGTTGATCATGTAATCAAAAACAAGGAGTAAAGAGATGGCGAATAAGAACCCGCTTCTCATTAAAACCCTCACTGCTGCCGGTACTGTAAACCCTTACCGGATTGTGAAGGATGGAACTGGAATGGTCCAGGCTGCCGCGGCCACTGACAAACTTTTCGGCGTTGCTGAAGGTACCAAGTCAGTTGCCAGTGGTGAACGGATCGATGTCATCGTAGCCGGGATTGCCCCGGTTGAATACGGTGGAAACGTGTCCATTGGTGATCTGCTTACCTCAGACGCCAACGGCAAAGCTGTTGCGGCCGCACCATCGGCTGGATCGAATAACCGGATCATCGGGATCGCTTATGAAGCCGGGGTTTCCGGTGACATCGGTTCCGTGCTGATTAGCCAAGGTTCCGTTCAAGGCTGATAATCAATTTTGAGTAGGAGTAAAGAGAATGTCTAAAGCCCCATTTGTTATTCAGCCTGACCTCACGGCTGTTGCCATCGCCTATCGGAATCAAAACCTGATTCATGAAAAGGTGTTGCCTGTTCTTCCTGTTGGAAAGCAGGATTTTAAATACCAGGAACACACAAAAGCTGATGGTTTTACTGTTCCTGATACCCGTGTCGGCCGGAAGGGAAAACCCAACGAAGTTGAGTTCACCCAAACCGAAAAAACCAGTTCAACCGTGGACTACGGTCTGGACTATCCGATCCCTCAATCCGACATCGACAATTCGGGAGACGGATATGATCCCCGAAAACGTGCCGTTGAAGGGATCATGGATCTGGTGAAGCTGGACCGGGAGAAGCGTGTTGCCGATCTGATTTTTGCCGCAGGCACATACCCTTCAGGGAATAAGGTGCAACTGTCTGGAACTGATCAGTTTTCGGACTTTTCCAACTCCAAGCCAATCATTAAAATCACCGATGCTCTTGAGACTCCAATCCTCAGACCAAACATTGCTGTGATTGGTCGTTCGGTATGGGCAAAACTCCGCCAGCATCCTGACCTGGTAAAATCGATTTTTGGTAACAATCAAAACGCCGGTCTTATTACACTCATGCAATTCAAAGAATTGTTCGAGTTAAATGAGGTGGTTGTAGGTGATGCGTGGATTAACACAGCAAAGCCTGGTCAGACTGCCAGCTATTCCCGAGTCTGGGGTAAGCACATGGCGTTCCTGCATCACGCCAGTTCTCTGGCAAGTGGTGTGGCCACCTTCGGTTTCACTGCCCAATTCGGCCAACCGATTGGTTCACAGAACGAAGATGCCAACATCGGCCTGCGGGGTGGTGTTGTGGTTCGTGCCGGTGAGTCGGTCAAAGAAGTAATTTCCGCCAGCGATCTTGGGTACTTTATCCAGGATGCGATTGCCTGATGGATGGTCGGCCGGCCGGAGTGATGCCCGGCCGGTTTTTTTTCACCCCCATTTTTTGGAGAACAAATGCCTGATTACGAATGGTCTGTTAAAACAGCTTTGAATATCAGCAGTGGTGCAGAGGCCGTTTATGGCCCTATTACTGCCGGGACTCAATACATTATCGTTGATGCAGACTCAGAAGTTTACATCCGGTTTGATGGCGTTGCCACTGCAAACCAGATCGATTCAGCGAATGACGCCAGGTGGCCTGCAAAGACACCGGATCCGATTGCTATACCGGCAAAAGCCGGAGTTTCGGGAAGCGTGTATTTGCATGTAAAGCAGACGGTTTCAACAGCCAGTCAAAAGGCCAGAATTGTTGAGTTATGATGAACTTTCAACCGGCCAGAAAAAAGCCCTTCAAAATAAAAAAGAAGGTCACGGTTGACCCGAGTTTTGATTCAGATGCCCAGGCATTTATCACTGCTGCTGGAATTTCAGATTCTGCAATTCAGAATGCAGTAAACAGTTTGGTTTTATCGCTGAAGTCAGCAGGGATTTGGAATGATCTGATTGCCTTTTATCCGTTTGTTGGTGGTAATGCAACGGCCCACTCCTATAACCTGAAAAACCCAGCCACATTTCAAGGAACCTTCGTTGGTAGTCCAACGCACAGCGCTGATGGTGTAGCCTTCAACGGCACATCTCAATACATGCAGACCGGTATTATTCCATCCACCAATCTGGGATTGAATTCCGGACACCTGATGGCTCATATCAAAACAGCGAGCACAACCACTGGAAGGCGGGTCATGGGAGCAAAGGCTGCGAGTGATTATTTCTGCGAGTTGGTACCGCTTGGAACGTCTTCAAATGTTGGTGCAAGGATAAATGGTCTTGCTTCGACCAATGTGGTTTCTTCCACTGACCAGGCTGGTTTCTTTTTGGCTTGGAGGAAAGTATCAACTGAAGCCGTACATCAAAAAAATACAACACAGGGAACCGATCCAAGTATATCAACCGGGCGCGCTTCGGTTGAAATTCTGATTGGTTGTGTAAATGGAAATGGTACTCCCCAGTCACACATAGCTAATACAGTTTATGGAACTTCAGTTGGCACTGCTGACGGTTTCGATTCAGCAGTCGGTCTTTCATTTAACCAAATCATGGCTGATTTCAAAACGGCCCTTGGGAGAGCATAATGCTGTCATACTATTTCATACTTAATCAAATATTCATCGATCAAAACCAAGGTTACCAATCGGGACCGAACATCTTCAATGCTGTCCAGGATAATCAAGGACGGTGGGTTTGCTCTGTCAATTCAGTGACTGAGTTCCCGGAAATCTTTGAGGGCAATGCCTTTGAAGTAGTTGGATTAACAGAAAATGACTTTCCACAATTAGGAGAATAAAAATGGCCAATAAGAAGGGCACCCAGAAGTACATCGTTTCCGGAATCGATATCTGGAAGGATGGCAAATTATTGAAGGAAGGATCTGCTGTTTTTCTGACGCCGGAGGAGGCAAAAGGCCTCTCTGTTGTCGCAGTTGGAAAAGCCGATGATGATCAGGGCGATTCCGGTTCCGGCGAAGGCGGAGACGAATAATGCCATATTGTGCCACCTCGGATATTCAGGCGTTGATTACACCAGCGATGGTACTTCAACTGACCGATGATGATAAGGACAATAGTCCGGATTCATCGGTGATTGACAGCCGTATCCAAATGGCCGATACAATCATCGACTCGAAGCTCGCTCAAAAGCATCAGGTACCATTTACTGTTGTCCCAAGTTTGATTAAGGAAATTTCCTCGAGGATTACTGCCTACCTGCTTTATGAGCGGAAGACACTCGGGGAAATTCCACAGTCAATAATTGATATGCGGAAGATGGCAATGGATTGGTTAGATCAAATCGCGGCCGGTGAGATGCAACTCCCGGTTTCCTCGGTTTCACCTTCAACTACTACATGGAAAAATCAGTCAAATAAAACTTCGGATTCAAAAATGTTCACCGATGAAATACTGGAGTCATTTTGATCAAGGAATTTCGGGATGAGCTGATTGTCTTCATGCAGGGAAAAGTTCTCGGGGGATATCCGAAAACCGTTAAAGCCTACAATGGAGAACTTTCCCGGCTGAAGGAGCTGGCCATCGATGTTCCCGCAGTACTGGTTCATTTACCCGAAGGTGATTTGGTCGGCAAGGATGCGCTGGGAAAACGGGTGGCAGTTACGCACACCGTTGATTTTCTGTTGATCTGTGTTAACCGGAGTGGCGCCACAGCCTTAAGCGATGAGCTCTTTACCCTGATCGATTGGATGATTGATCAATTACGTGGATCCACTCTGACTGCTGATGGGGTGATCTACACCCTGGCCGGCGATGGTATTAAATACACCACCAGTCTTGATGACTTCGGTGAAGTGGGATTGGCGGTTGGAATTGTTACAACGACAGTTAAACAAGTTGCATGAACCATGGACAATAAGGCAATTACTTTGAAATCGGTATTCGACATCATTACAGGATTTCCAATCATTGGATTTTTCACCGGATTCTGGACTCAGCTTTCAGCCGCTGAAATCATTGCGATCAAGACCGCGATAATCACCCTTGTTGTTCAGACGCTTCTGATTGTGTTTAAGGAAATGTTTGTGACCTGGTGGAGAAAGCGCCAGCAGGCCAAGGTGATCGGAGATGATGATGTTTGATTGGATAAAGGGCCAGCTCGGAACCTTGATTGAAAAAACCGGAGAGGCAATCGACCGGAATGTCACCAGCGACGAAGAGCGGTTAAAGGCAAAAGCTGAATTGCAATCCATCGTGAATTCCCACATCCAGAAGTTGGAGGAAGAAACCACCAAACGGATGGGACTGCAAGCGGAAGAAATGCAATCGGCAAGACAAATGTATCTGCAGAATTCCTCCCTTCAGAAAGCCTATGCACTGACCTTTTTGATAGGATACATCCTACTGTCTGTTGCTCTGATCCTGATGTTCCTTGGAAAGGCCCAGCTGCCATCAGAGGGAATCGCCATGATCTCAACAATTTTCGGTGCAATGAGCACGAAGGTTTCTACCATCACTGATTTTCTTTTCGGTTCCTCTCTTGGTTCAAAGATGAAGGATTCCAAATCCGGGAGCGCAACATGAGGACCGGACAAAAAGGACTTGACCTGATCAAAGCTGAAGAAGGCTTCCGGTCGAAAATGTATATCTGCCCAGCAGGTTATCCCACAATTGGCTATGGTACAGTGATCGACACCAAGGAAGAGGACTATCTGAAATACACCCAGATCACTCCCATCGAGGCAGAGGGATTACTTAAAAGGGATCTGGAAATATTTGAGCATGCAATTAACCAGTTGGTCCGGGTCAGAATTAATCAGGATCAATTTGATGCCCTGGCATCATTCGTTTATAACCTTGGTCCGGATAATTTCCGGAAATCCACTTTACTCAGACTGATCAATCAGAACCCATCTGACCCAACCATCTGGAAAGAATTCCAGAAGTGGGTCCATGCAGGCGGAAAAAAATTGCCCGGGTTGGTCCGTCGCCGGGAACGTGAAGCAAATCTCTACTTTTCAAAGGAGCAATAAACCATGGCACAACCCAAAAGCCGAATCATCACGAAACTTGAAATCCGAAATGTGGCGTCCGGCGGAAACGTTGGAAACTCTGCGTTCGGCACAGCTAACCTTGAGCTGTACAATGTCGCAAAGGAAAGCAAAGGGATTTCCTGGAAGGG
>JABWAT010000028.1 GCA_013360915.1 Bacteroidota bacterium | reverse complement strand
CACCAACACCGCCAGCATCATCTTCTCGAACAACGGCGCCAGCCAGACTGCCAACCTGAGCCGTACCAATGAAGGATGGTACAAGAGCGGTACCTGGTACGCCAGTCAGCCGGCCGGAAAAGATGAAATCACCGAAGGGACAGTTGATGAGGAAAAACTGGTTCTGTTCCAGAACTATCCGAATCCGTTCAACCCGACTTCCACGATTGGTTACTACCTGCCGGAATCCGATCATGTCAGACTTGAAGTCTATGACATGTTGGGTCGCCTGGTCCGGACTCTGATCAATGAAACCATCGAGAAGGGCTATCACACCGTCGAATTCCAGGCCAGTGACCTGCCATCGGGTGTGTATGTGTACCAGCTGCACTCCTCGACCGGTGTTCAGATCCGCAAAATGACGCTGATGAAATAACCGATTTTCTCAGGTGTGAAAAGCCGGTTCCGGGTTATTCCGGGGCCGGCTTTTTTTTTGCACGTGATCCTTTTCACAAGCAGGCAAAAAAGCGCTTTCATGTGACTTTACACACAGCAGCATCCGTAGATAAACCGATACCTTTGTATGGATTCCAACACCGAGGTACCCCATGACCAAAACTTGTTCCTCCTGTGAAAAAGCAGCCGATTGCGGCGGTGGGTTTGTCTGCTGTTCACAGGCCAACTTGCTGAAGGACAAACCAACTGATTTTCAGGGTGATTACTATCTGTCCATGAAACCGTATTTCTATTTCAGGGCGCATAAATCGGCCCTGTGTGCCGACTACCGGTCGTCTCTGGAAGATATCCGTATCACCAGCCGTTTAGTCTGAACAGCTTCCCTTCCCCGCTGAATTGGTCTGGCCGGATCCTGATTGTACATTTACCAATCGTCAATCAGGATCAGCCCAATGAAAACCCTTGCCCTCGTCGCCCATGATGGAAAAAAGGCCGATATCGTGGCCTTTGCCATGAAGAATAAAACCTTTTTGGATGGATATGAACTGGTCGCCACCCGATCGACCGGTCAGTTACTGCGTGATAAGTGCGGATTGAAAGTCACCCAGCTTGCCTCGGGTCCGTATGGGGGTGATGCTGAGATCGCAGCGCTGGTGGTGCAAAAGAAGGTTCACGGCGTGGTTTTCATTGTGGATCCGCTCGATAAACACCCGCACGACCCTGACATTCTGATGCTCATGCGGGTCTGCAACGTTCACGATGTCCCGCTTGCCTCGAACATTGCCACAGCGGAGCTGCTGGTGAAGGGGCTGGAAAGGTAGATGCTGGCAAAACCAGACAAACCGATCTTTATGAAACGTTTTTAATTCTTCTTCGTAAAAGGCTCCTGTACTTACCATCAGATCACAGGAGCCCGCGATGAAAACAGTCTTCCTTGTTTCCTTTCTGCTTACGTCTGCACTTGTTCAGGCCCAGACCATTGAACCGCTCCCACTTTCAAAAGCGCGGTCTGCCACCCCCCTTCCAAAAACAAGTCTGATTGCAGGCAACCACCTCGTTTCCCTGACCCCCTTTCAATTTTCCATCGGACCGGGAATCGGAACCAATCCGGCATACGGAAAAACCATCAACGACTACTCCCTGAACCTGTCGGTGGCCGACGATTTTAAAACGAGGAAAGCACAACTGTCGCTGATTTCTGGTTACGTCAGAGAAAACAGCACCGGAATTCAGCTCTCCACCCTGAGTTCAGAAGCCGGCAATTCCTTTACCGGCATTCAATCCTCCCTTATATACAATTCTACCGAAGGAACCCTGCATGGCATTCAGGCTTCTGCCGGACTGAATGACGCCCTGATCATGAATGGCTGGCAGTTGGGTGCCGTTAACTCGGCGGTCATTGGTGATGGCGGTCAAACCGGACTGGTGAATGTGAGTGATTCCTCCATCGGATTTCAGATGGGATTTATCAACATTGCCAGTGTGGCAGAAAAGGGGCAGGTCGGATTGGTCAACATGGCGGAAACCAATGATGGCGTGGCCATCGGGCTGATCAATTACAGTAAAAACGGGCGCAATAATCTGGAAACCATCCGGACGGAATCGGGCATTCAGCAATTTCAATACCGGACGGGCAGTGAACGTTTTCAACTGGTTTACCACCTTGGATTTAACGGGGCGCTGGAAAACAAACCGGTGATTGTTGGGGCCGGTGTGAGTTTCCGTAAACCCTTTTCCTGGGTGGATATCGGGTACGAACTCTCCGCCTCAAAAGTCAGCTTCAAGCAATTCTGGGATTCTGACCTGCGGTTTCTGGTTAAAAACCAGTTGATCACCGAGTTTAAAGTAACCGACTGGCTGCGACTGTCTGGCGGCGTAACCTTCAACGCCTACGGCGATGCAAATCGCACCGGAGAACGGGTCACCAGCGGCACCGACTATCAGGATAAGGTCAACAACGCCTGGTACCGATTTGGATTTGGGTATGTGGCCGGGATTAGCCTGTTCTAAGTGAACCAGGCGGGCAAAAATAAATTAACTGTTTTATCCCCCCTACTTCTTGAATCGTGGTCATTTTCGTCTAATATTATAGTCGACTATGAAATTGGACGAAATTTGAATCCTTACCGACCGAGAACGGTAGAACGTTTTTTCAAGCATGTTCCTTCAATTTTTCCGGCTAAGACAGTGGCTTAAAGGAAAAAAGGCAGGAATGCGGTTTCGGAAGCAGGCAGAACGGTACCGTTTCTCCCACCCCCAAAAACAAAAAACCCGCAACTCATTGTAAAACAATAACTTGCGGGTTCTGATTGCGGAGAGGGGGGGATTCGAACCCCCGATGCCCTTGCGGGCATAACGGTTTTCGAGACCGCCGCATTCAACCACTCTGCCACCTCTCCGGCTGTGGGCTGTTTAAGCGAATTGCAAAGTTCTTAAATCAGTCAGCCGATATCAACCTGATCCGTTAAAAATCCACCGTCTCACTTGATGGTAACGGTCACCCCGGGCAATCCGGACTTCCAGGCCATGACCCATTCTTCGGGAATCGGGCGGTCCAGGATGATCCTGGCCGACTTGTAGGTTTTCGCAAAAGCGATCCGGTCCACGATGATGCCATCCCACCATAGGGCCAGTTTACGGGCCGGCTTCAGTCGGGACAGTTCGATGAGCTTCGTTTTGTTGGAATCCTTCAGAAACACCGCCACCTGATAGACACCGTCACTCTTCTTCGTGGCGGTCATGCTTTCAATGTCGGTGGTGGTAAAATGAACATCGGGATCGAGAATCACCACATCATTCTTCCCCATGAATTCGCAAACCAGCGTATCCGATTTGATCTCACCGGTCAGGCTTTCCAGATGAAACCGGAATGCGACGGGTTTCGGGGCCGTTCCGGTCTGAACTACCGGCTGAGGAGCCGAACAACCAGCCACCACAAACAGGGCTGCCAAGAACAGCCTTCCAATACGCATCCCTTTCATCTCATCGTCCTTCCGCTGGGTAAAAAGTCATCATTCCTTTATCAGTTTCTGATAGTCCGGTGGAATGGGGGCTGCCCGTTTGGACGCCGGATCGACAAAGACCAGCACCGTATCGGCCTCATGAATCAGCTCACCGGCCTGATTCAGAATCTCGTAGGAAAACGTCACCGATACCCGTTTCTTATGGCTGATCCAGGTACGGACCCTGAGCCGGTCACCCATATAAGCCGGTTTTTTAAAATCCATTCTGACCGACGCGACCACGGGCATGGCCGGCTGGTTCAGAAACGACTGAAAATCAATACCGGAATCGGTCAGAAACCAGACCCGGGCCGATTCGAGATAGTTCAGGTAAACGGCGTTGTTGACATGCTGGTAGAAATCGAGCTGCCAGGATTCAACCGTGGTTTCCCAGGTTATGATGTGGCTGATGACTGGTTTGGGCGTATCCATTTTTGAAGAGAGCCAAAATGTGATGCAAAATGAAAAATAAGTATGGAAATGATAATACCGGTGGTATCGGCCAGAAAGTCCAGCGGATCTTTGCTTCGGCCCGGAATGAATCCCTGCCAGGTTTCATCCACGAAAGCGAAGAACATGCCGAAGAGCAACACAACCAGATACAACCGGATCCGCTTCTGACCCAGCGTGGTTCCCGACCACCATCTGAGGAGCAGGAATCCCAGCCCCCAATACTCGGCCAGATGAATCAGTTTATCGGCTGATAATTCAAAAATCGGCGTCAGTGTCTTTCCCGGAATGGAAGACAGGAAGAAAATCAGGCACATGTACCCGATGGCCGACCCTTTCAGAAAGCCCGGACTATTCACTCAGCAATTCCTGAATGGCAATGGGGATAAACTCGACCAGCATGGAAGCCGTCAGTCCATATTCGGTGGTTTCACTGACAGCCAGATCGGCTGCAAGGCCATGCAGATAAACCGCATCGGCCGCGGCATCTTCCGGGTAGGATCCCTGAGCAATCAGACCAGCTACCATGCCGCTGAGCACATCACCCGATCCGGCCGTGGCCAGTCCGGAATTGCCGGTTGGATTGATGATCACATACCCATCGGGAAGGGCAATCAGGGTATGAGGTCCTTTCAGCACCAGAATATGATCCAGTTTCCCGGCTGCTTCTCTGACCACTCCTACCGGATCGGCCAGCAGCACGTCTTTATCAATTCCCAGCAACCGGCAGAGTTCGCCAGCATGGGGGGTCAGGATCAGTGGTGCAGGAACCCGTGACAGAAAGTCGAGACTTTCCGAAACGGCAAAGAGGCCATCGGCATCGAGCACCACCGGCACTTCAATTTCCGCAATAAATTCCCGGATGAACTGGATGGTATCCGGTTCACGGCCCAGGCCGGGACCAATAACAATCACATCGGCTTTGGCAATGCGTTCGGCGATAACCGGATTTTCAAAGGCGGCCGATGACCATTCAACCGGATACACCAGTGCATCGGTGACCAGTGAGGCAACAGCGGGATAGGCGCCTGGCGATGTCAGAATGGTGACAATTCCGGCTCCGGTTTTAAGAACAGCCCGGGCTGCAAGCACCGCCGCACCGTGCATCCCCACAGATCCGGCGAGAATGACCACGTGTCCGGCCTGATACTTATGCATGATCCGGTTTCTGGCAGGAAAGAAATCGCGCACATCTTCTGCATCATTCAATCCGACCCGGGTCTGATTCATCAGCCGGAACGGAATGCCGATATCGACCACATGAAGGTCTCCCACATGCAGTGGGCCTTCATTCACGAAAAATCCCTGTTTCATAGCACCGAGCGCAATGGTTACATCGGCATCAACGCAGGTATTGGCCACATGGCCGGTATCAGAATTCAATCCGGTGGGAATATCGATGGAATAAGTGGCAGAAGGGCTGGCATTCATCCATTCAACGGCGCTGAACAGAAGGGGCGGCAGGTCGGCCCCGGTGGCTCCGGTGCCCAGAATGGCATCGACACAGACATCAGCAGGCTGCAATTCCCAGATACGGGCCGAATCAGCGATTTCAGTAATGGAAATTTCGAGGTCGGGATCGTTTTCGGTAAGATGTTTTAAAATGTCGTATTGTTTTCTGGCACTAACCGATAACTGGTCATTGGGAAACAGGAGGATGACGACAACCTTCCAGCCGCGGTTACCCAATTCTCTGGCGATCACCAGTCCGTCCCCGCCGTTATTTCCCTTTCCGCAGAAAATGATGACGGAAGGCATTTTCAGGTCTTCATGCTGATCCTGGATAAAGTCGGCCGCACCGCGACCGGCATTTTCCATCAGAACCAGATCGGGGATTCCAATGACTTCGATGGTCTGACGGTCAAGCTCGCGCATGACCGCCGCGGTCACAACAGGGTCCATTTTACCAGGCCGACAGGAGCAGTCCGGATGGCCATGCCGGCCAGATGCCCGTTACCAGGATAATAACGACAGCCAGACAGACGCTGACGAGGGCGAGCGACCCATGAATCGGTTCACGGCTGGTATCGACCGGCTGATACAGCGCCACCACAACCTTCAGGTAGAAACCGGCACTGATGATACTGGTAATAACAGCAAGTATGACAAGTGAGTAATACCCGGCCTGCCAGGCATCGATGAAAATGAGGTATTTCCCGACAAATCCGCCCAGAGGAGGCAATCCAAGCAGTGAAAACATGGTGATGGCCAGAATTGCCGATTCAAGCGGGCGCCGGTAACCCAATCCGCGGGCCCCATCGACTGACAGACCTTTGGAATCGGTTTCGAGCAACATGACCACAGCGAAGGCAGCAAAATTGGTCACCGCATAGACCAGCAGATAGTAGCCGACGGCCTGAAAACCACTTCCCGATTGAGATAAAAACCCGAGCAGGATGTAACCGGCATGGGCAACAGATGAAAAGCCAAGCATGCGCTTGATGGAAGATTGTGGTAACGCAGTCAGGTTTCCGGCAATCATGGACAGCCCGGAAACCACGGCCAGAATCCCGATCCATTTATCGGAAAGCGGCGGAGCCAGTTTAAGACCGATGACTGCCAATCCGGTGAATGAAGCCACCTTTCCTGCCGTTGCAAGAAATGCAGAAGAGGCCGATGGTGCACCCTGATACACATCGGGAGCCCAGAAATGAAAGGGAACACCGCTGATTTTAAAGAGGAATCCGACCAGAACAAGCGCCAGTCCAAGCCAGTACAACAGGCCAGCTTGTCCATTCTCCAGAAACTCACGGATGACCGTAAGTGAGGTGGAACCGGTGGCACCGTAAATAAGAGCAATGCCATAGAGTAAAAATCCGCCGGCAAAGGCACCGATCAGAAAATATTTCATGGCCGCTTCATTGCTCCGAATGTCCTTCCGGTTAATACCGGCCATCACATAGAACGGGATGCTCATGGTTTCCACGCCGATAAAGACGGTAATCAGATCGCCCGACCAGATGAGCATGAGCATTCCTGCCACTGCAAACGCCTGAAGGGCCAGGAAATCGGCTGTCTTCACTGAATAGGTCGATCCGGAACGGGAAACAATCAGAGTATGGAGACAGGCAATGAGCAGCACCACCCAGGAACCCACCCAACCGATGGATTCAATCCGGACAAATCCGTTAAACAGGTCACCGGTTGGCATTCCGCCGGTGGCAAGCAAAATCGCGGCTATCAGATAGCCGGCAAGGCTGACCAGAGTAACGGTCACCGGACTCAGACGTGTGGTGGCCAGAATCATCTGAACCAGACCGGTGATCACCACCACAAACAGTGGCAGCAGCCGGATGGAATCAGAAAGCAGTTGATCGGGTATAGTCATATCAGAAAATCCGGTTTTACAACAAAGCGTTCAGGGTTGCGAGTGATACCTGCAGGATGGCTCCCGGGGCGATTCCGATCCAGACCATCATGATCATCAGGGGAACCAGACCTGCCGCTTCAGAAACGGTGAGGTCATTTACCAGCTGACCTTGGGCAGGTTGGCCAAAAAACAGGTTGCGGTAAGGCAGCAGCATATAGGCAGCCGCCAGAACCACGCCAATGGCAGATGCGGCCGCAATCCAGGAAGGCAGCCAGGGAGAATTGAAGCTTCCCAGCAGAATATTGAACTCGCCGATAAATCCGTTCAATCCTGGTAATCCGATGGAGGAGAGCATGGCAATCATAAAAACGGTGGCCAGTACAGGGGCCTGAGATCCGACCCCACTCCACTGATTCCAATGGGAGGAACGGTTTTCCATCATACCAATCAGAAGAAAGATGGCACCGGTACTGACCCCATGATTCACCATCTGAATAGCGGCGCCCTGCAAACCGATGATCGTACCAGCCGACAGACCGAGAATGATGAATCCCATGTGGCTCATACTTGAAAAGACAACGACATCCATCAGGGACTTACGCGTGTAGGCAATCCAGGCCGCGTAGAGAATACCAGTCATGGCAAACACAGCGATCAGGGTCGATTCGGTGGTCAGAACCGGCCGCATGAATCCGTAGCCGAAGAGAATCATGCCGTACGTTCCCATTTTGGCCATTACCCCCGACAGAAACACCAGGGCTGGAATGGGAGTTTGCGGATAGGTCTGAGGAAGCCACATGTGCAGGGGAAACATGGCTGCCTTGATACCAAAGGCGATAAAGACGAACCAGAAGACCCAGACCGGAATGCCGATTTCGTTAACCAGCAGACTGACCGAATCAAAATCGGTCACAAACGCCGATCCTCCGTTAGTAAGAACCTGTCCGGCCGTGGTCGCCAGGAAAAGGATGGCCACCAGCAGCAGCAGAGAACCAGCCAGGGTGAAAATGAAAAAGGTCAGGTTGGCGGTCACCCGGTTTTCCCCACCCCAGATTCCAATGAGGAAAAACATGGGAATCAGGGTTGCCTCCCAGAAGATATAGAAACTGACCATGTCCCGTGAAAGAAAAACGCCCATCAGAAAGGCGGTTAACAACAAGAGATGTACCGTCAGCCACCGACTTTCCGTGCGGTTGCGGTTGATGGTTGCAACGGTGACAGCCACCGCGATCAGGGCGGTGAGAAATACCAGAAGCGCCGACAGGCCCGTCACACCCAGCGACACGGAGAGATTATACTGAGGCAGCCACGGGGCACTCCAGGTAAACTGGGACTGGGGAATGGTCACATCGAACTGAGCCAGAAGCCCAATGACGGCCAGGAAAAGAACCGATGAAACAGCGGCTCCCGTTGCCCGGGCCACATGCAGGTTTTTCCAGACCGGCAGTGCAAGCAGAACGGCACCAGCCAGCGGAATTCCAATGAGAAATAACGGATAGAGACTCACAGCAAAAGGCTCTCCTTACAGGTAAACCAGGTAACCGATCACGCCGGCCACACCGAGAATGAAATAAACCACATAGGTGGGAATGTAACCGGTCTGAACAAACCGGACCAGTTCTCCCACCGAACCCGAGACACGGGCAGTCAGGGTCAGGACGGGATACAGCACCCGTTCTTCTGCTTTTGCCCAAACCGAAGCCGACAGAATGGTGTACGGTTTAACAACCAGACGATCTAACCATTCATCCACATAATACTTATTGGCAATCAGGGTATGGAGTCCAGGGAAAGTCGATTTCATCCGATCGGCGAAGGACAGGTTACGTGAATAAACCAGCCAGCCGGTCAGCAGACCCCCGATGGCCACCAGTGAGCCGACACCGATGAGAATCCATTCGGTGGCATGAGACAGATGAACTTCCTGCACCACCATGGACGGACCCAACCAGGCAGAGATCCAGTTATGATCGGTAATGACGGGCGGAAGGCCCAGAAAACCCACAACCAGACTACCTGCTGCCAGGATCCATAAGGGAATGGTCATCAGGGCCGGTGATTCATGCGGATGGCTGACCGATCCGCGGTAAGATCCGCCAAAGGTGAGGCTGGTCAGACGCATCATGTAAACGGCTGTCAGCAGGGCTCCGAACAGAGCGACGGCATACAGTCCCGGACTTCCTGATGCAAACACCCGGGCCAGAATTTCATCTTTCGAGAAAAATCCGGCCGTCAGCGGGAATCCGGCCAGCGCGAGCGTTGCAATCATAAAGGTGATATAGGTGTGCGGCAGGTATTTCCGCAGTCCGCCCATCCGGGTAATATCCTGTTCATCGTGCATGGCGTGAATGACCGATCCCGATCCAAGAAAGAGGCAGGCTTTGAAAAAGGCGTGGGTAAACACGTGAAAAATGGCAATGGGGAATGCTCCGACTCCGGCGGCCAGAAACATATATCCCAGTTGGGACACTGTGGAGTAGGCCAGAATTTTCTTGATATCATTCTGGAACAGGCCAATGGTGGCGGCAAAAATGGCCGTTAACGCACCAATCACCGCAATAATCCCCATCAGTTCAGCAGAGAGACTCACCAGCGGACTCAGACGGGCAACCAGATAAACGCCTGCCGTGACCATGGTTGCGGCATGGATCAGTGCAGAAACGGGAGTGGGTCCGGCCATGGCATCGGGAAGCCAGGTATAAAGGGGAATCTGTGCGGATTTACCAGTTGCCCCGATAAACAGGAAAAGTCCGGCCCAGAACACGGTTTCGGTATTCATGGCTCCGACCGAACGGGCCCAGTCATTAATCGAGGTAAACTGAAGACTTCCGATTTCACTGAACAGCAGGAACATCCCGATCAGAAAGGCCAGATCACCGATCCGGTTCATGACGAAGGCCTTAATGGCTGCGTCATTGGCAAACGCATGCTGGTACCAGAACCCGATGAGCAGGTAGGAGCACAGACCGACGCCTTCCCAACCAAGGAACAGGAGCACCAGGTTATCGGCGAAAACCAGATTGAGCATGGAAAAGATGAACAGGTTCAGGTAGGTAAAGAACCGCCAGAAACCTTCATCATGGTGCATATAACCGATGGAGTAAACGTGAATAAGAAATCCCACGCCGGTGACCATCAGGCCCATCAGAACCGAGAGACTGTCAATCTGGTAAGCCACCGGCACCGAGAGAGGACCTGCTGTAAACCAATCGTAGTATTTTACAATGGCCACTTCACCGGCAGACATGCCCATAAAAATGGAAAGCAGAACCAGAAACGGGATCAGAACCGCAATAGAACCCAGCCAACCCACCAGCGATTTGCGGCTGTCAGAACGCCAGCCGGCCACATTGAAAAGACCCAACGCCCCGTTGATAAGGAACCCGGCCAGGGGTGTCAGAATAACCAGATAAAAAAGCGAGCTATCCATGATTTACCACCGAAGCAGATTAATTTCGTTAACATTAGCCGTTTGCCGGTTCCGGAAGATGGAAATGACAATGGCCAGACCGACGGCCACCTCGGCTGCGGCAATGGCCATCACAAAGATGACCAGCATCTGACCGGTGACATCATTGTGCAGTCTGGAAAAGGCAATCAATGCCAAATTGACCGAATTCAGCATGAGTTCGACGCTCATAAAAATGGTAATGGCATTTTTCCGGGTAAGAACCCCGAGCACCCCGATGGTAAACAGGACCCCGGAGAGCAGGATAATGGTATCCAGGTGTTGATTAATCATTTTCAACCTTTTTTCTGGCAAGAACCACTGCACCGACAACCGCTGCAAGCAGAACCACTGTGATCATTTCAAAAGGGAATACAAAACGGGTAAAAAGGGCCTTTCCGATGGCTTCTGCCGTACCAAGATCGGGGAAATCCTGACCTGCAACGGGAGAGGAAGACCATCCGGGCAACTGGAGACTCAGGATGTACAGAACCTGCAGCAGGAAACCGGCCGCTATCAGGACCATCAGTCCCTTCTTCAGGTCAAAGCTTTCGAGAAGCGTGATATCTTCCTGAAGATTCAGCAGCATGATGACGAAAAGGAAGAGGACCATAATGGCCCCGGCGTAGACAATCACCTGAATGGCTGCAAGGAACTGGGCCTCCATCAGCAGGTAAAGAAACGCGATGCAGAAAAAGTTAAAAACCAGCGCGAGGGCACTGGTAACCGGACTTTTCCCGGTGACCACCAGAATACCCGATGCGATGGCAAGAAAGACAACAGTGTAGATGACGATATCAAAAATCATGGTTAATCCTGTCAACTGTGCTGGTTGACGATATTGACGATTCCAGTGGTTATCATGTGAACAGCAATGGCGGCCAGAAACAGATTCATCACCTTTGCAAAAGCATGAGAACCTGACCGGCCCATAAACCGGGTGACATAATCTGAATAATAGAATACAAAGAACACAATGATCATATTCAGAACCAGGCTGATGGTGGTGGCCATCCACCCGTAACTATCATTCAAAACCAACAGCGTGGTAATGGCAGTCGGTCCTGCGATCAGAGGCACCCCGATGGGCACAACCCCGACGGTGATGTTGCTGTTTTTCCGTTCTTCAGACGAAAAAACCAGATCGTAAATGGCCAGAACAATCAGAATAATTCCACCGCCGATTCTGAGGTCATCCACCGTGATTCCCATGATGGAAAAGACCAGTTTCCCGGCCAGCAGAATAATGACACAAACAGCCAGCGCGGTTAAGGTGGATTGTGTCCCCAGTTTGCGCTTTTCCTTCAGGGTCATTCCCGTTGTCAGCGAAATGAAGATCGGGATGATTCCCGGTGCATCGAATGCGACAAATAAGGGAATAAAGGCCTGATACAGTACTTCAAGGGACACGTTTCACCTGCTTTACAGGGACCGGATGATGAGCAGCACAATGGCGGTCACCACCACATTGATCAGTCCGATCGGCAACAGATACTTCCAACCCAGTTCCATCAGGTGATTCCATTTAAACCGCGGAAGCGTCCAGCGGACCCAGATGAACACGAAAATGAAGAAACACATTTTCAGGATAAACGTGAGCACCTGAAGAGCTGCCACCAGCCATGCCGGGGCCCCATCCAGCCAGAGTGATCCGAACGGAATCTGATAGCCACCCAGATACAGGGTTGCCAGCATGGAACTGGCGACGACGAGGTGGGTGTATTCGGCGAAAAAGAACAGGGCAAACCGCATGGATGAATATTCGGTATGGAAACCTCCGACCAATTCCTGTTCCGATTCGGGTAAATCGAAGGGCAGACGGTTGGTTTCAGCAAAGGAGGCTGTGAGAAACAGAATAAAACCCACCGGCTGAAGTACAATATTCCAGTACAGCGGATTGTCGGTTTGAGCCTTCACAATATCGACCACCGACAGGGACCCACCGATCAGAATGATGCCGATGATGGCCAGTCCCATGGTCAGTTCATAGGAAATCATCTGAGCAGAAGCCCGCATGGATCCCAGAAGGGAGTATTTGCTGTTCGAAGACCAGCCGGCCAGGGTGACACCGTACACGCCAATGGAAGTAGCACCCAGCACATAGAGAATTCCGATATTCACATCGGCGATGTAGAGCCCGTCTGCAATGGGGATCATGGCATAAATGATAAAGGCCATGATTACGGCAATGCCGGGGGCCAGGGTATGAACGATTTTACTGGCCTGATCGGCAATAATTTCTTCTTTGAACAGAAGTTTCAGAATGTCGGCAAAAGGCTGAAGCAGTCCCCACGGTCCGACCCGATCGGGACCGATCCGGTTCTGGATCCGGGCCGAGACTTTACGTTCGGCATATACCGAGTAGGCAACGAACAGAAACAAAGACCCGAAAATGCACAGGGCCAGAATCAGATGTCCGGTCAGGGTAAGGGTCATGATTTAATAACCTCTCCGGTTTGAATTTTCACACCTGTTGTTCCCATGGTGCCGTGAGACAATCCTTTGAGTGAAGGAATCAGACCAGAAGCCATTTTCAGAATGGCATCGGGCGATTGGAACACAGGTTCCCCGTTCAATCCTGACAGGATTTCCCAGGTCGGTTTTGCATCTACCACATTCACCGGTTTGGCCCATTTGTCATGTTTCCACGCATGTTTGTCCCAGCGGGAAAGGCCGGTTTCACGCATAAGCGTCCGGTTCTGATGGGTAACGGTTTTTGATGGTTTCACACGCTGAGCAATTCCCTGTGCATTGATGAAGGTGCCCGATGTTTCGGCCACCACGGCTGCCGGGAATACCAGATCGGCCACCGAGGCGGTTTCATCCCAGTTGTAGCTGAATGAAATGACCTGACTCAGTTTTGATCGGTGCGCAGCGGTCAGTCCGTTTGCAAACGGATTTTCCTCGATCACCACCAGAGTGGCAATGTCACCCGATTCAATGGCACTGGCAAGCTGAGCCGGTGACAGGTAGGTTCCTGCAAGCGGTTCGAGCAGATCGAGGGCTGTCTGATTGGGCGTCTTATCCGCCCGGATCAGCAGATGGTCATCACTGCCCTTTTCATGACGGTACCGGGCAAACCGGGTCACACCAGCCTGTCTGAATGTCTGAATGGCAGCAAAGGAATCTTCGAGAGTTGCATAAGGCGATACCACCACCGCTGTTTTAGCAGCGTTTGCAGATATCGCAGCAGATAAGCTTGTTCTGGCATCTTCCCAGGTCAGGGATGTTCTGGAACCGGAAGCAACCCGATGCGGACCGCTGACCCGGTTTTCATTCATCCACTTAATATTCAGGCGACCTTCATCGCACATCCACCACTGATTGACCTGCGGATTTTCGCGTGGGGTCACCCGCAGAATTTCATTGTTTTTCACCCAGGTCTTGGTGTTACAACCTCTGGCACAGCCGGTGCAGACCGAATCGGTTTCTGACATTTCCCAGACTCTGGCTTTGAACCGGAAGTGCTTGCTGGTCAGGGCCCCGACCGGACAGATATCGATGACATTCATCGAGTACGGATTATCGAGTTCCTTTCCGGGGAACGTGGCAATGTAGTTATGATCTCCCCGCTCAATGACCGTCAACTGAGGCGCTTTGGCCACTTCATCACAGAACCGGACACACCGGGTGCAATTGATGCAGCGTTCCGCATCGAACACCACGTTCGGGCCCAGTTCAACGCGTTTGGGTTTGTGGTTCTTTTCGAACTCGAAACGGGATCCTTCCGGACCGTATTTGAATGTATTTTCCTGCAGGGGACATTCACCCGCCTGATCGCAGATGGGACAGTCGAGGGGGTGGTTTATGAGGATAAACTCAAGAACCCCTTTCTGGGCATCTTCAATCACCTTAGAGGTTTTATGAGTCCGGACCACCATGCCTTCACTGGCAGGCGTGGAACAGGAGGTAATGGGTTTGGGCATCCACATGATGACGGGCTTTCCGTCGGCATCCAGTTCGGGTCCGTTCGGACCCATCTTCGGTGTACCGGCTTCCACCAGACACATGCGGCAGTTACCCGAAATGGAAAGTCCGGGGTGGTAACAGAAATGAGGGATTTCCACACCGACCCGGGCAGCCGCCTCGAGAATGGTGGGTTTTCCTTCAACCTGATGTTCTACCTGATCAATAATAATTTTCATATCTGTATCAATTCATCCTGTCAATGGACTACTGTCGGCCTTCAATGACGAGGGCTCTGAAATGGCCGTTTACCCGTCCGGATTCTATCAATTTCTTTTCCCTGTTCAACACTTCCAGAACCGCAGGTCTGGTTTCTTCCGACATAAAATTTCCGGCGATGTCCTTAAAAACCACATGCAGCAAGGTACCGCTGATCACTTTTTCGAATCTGATGTTAAAATTGGCACGCAATTTCTGGAGACTACCTGCTGATTCTGCTGCTTCCGACGGATCGGACCACCGCATCCTGAGCAACCCGGGAGAACCTATCCGGTTTTTTGTTCGTGTGGTACCGGGAATCCGTTTCCACTCATCCGGCCAGGAGGCAAGCACCTCATTGGCTTCCTGAAGCAACTCCTTTTCCCACTGAAACCGATCCGGGCCGAAATAGTCAATCATGAGAACCTGTTTGCCCGGCTGAAGAGCCTCCTTAACTTTCCTGATGACCTTATCCATCGGGAACAGGTGATGAAAGGCATGTTCAAAAATCAGAACCTGATAGTCATCAACCGGATCCGTCAGAAAATCGCCGGTTACGAATTGCAAACCGGGGTTCAGGTTATTAAAACGGTCTCTGGCCTTACGGATTCTTTCATCGGCAATATCCAGACCGGTTACCCGGTGAAACTGTCCGGTCCGAAACCATTTTTCCTCTGCAGATCCATCTCCGCAACCCACCGACAGGGCGTCAGACTGATCAGGGCAAAAGGTTTTTGCTAACCACTCCCGGTATCCGGCAGATTCATCACCGGTTATTTCCCGGTTCCACAAACCTTCCAGCCAGGGGAAATCCCAGAAACTTCCGGCGGCAGACGACTCTGAATTCCACTTTCTTCTGATCTGGTTTTTCACGCCAAACCGCGGAAGTGAGAATCCTTTGCGTTCAATTTTAACAGCGATGTCAAAGAAATCCTGGCGCGTGACCAGATTAAACACCCGAAACCGCCTTCATGGAATACTCCCACCCGGCAGTGGGTGAACCGACCATCCGGGCTTCAAACTCAGATTTAAAACGGGTAATGGTGTTTCTGACCGGCCAGGCGGCGGCATCGGCCAGCGCACAAACCGTTCTTCCTTCCATCTGCCCGCAGATTTTAAGAAGCAGATCATAATCCTGACTGGTGGCTGTGCGGGCGGCAAATTTGCCCACGACTTTTTCGAGCCATCCGGTGCCTTCCCGGCAGGGTGTGCACTGGCCGCAGGATTCATGATGATAAAATTTCGTGAGGGTGTGAAGCACCTCGACCAGATCGGTGTCTTCATCCATGACAATGATTCCGGCCGTTCCCATCATGGATCCCACTGTACGGAGGCCATCGGCATCCATGGTGGCTTTATCGACCATTTCAGGGGTGAGAATCGGTGTGGATGATCCACCCGGAATCACGGCTTTCAGTTTCTTCCCTCCCCGGATTCCGCCGGCAACGTCAAAAATCAGATCCTTTAACGGCAATCCGGTCGGACCTTCATACACACCCGGTTTGTTCACATGACCTGAAATACCGTACAGAACAGGTCCCGGGTGTTTTTCTGCACCTACTTTTGAAAACCAGTCTGCACCTTTCCGCATGATGACAGCGGCGCAGGACAATGTTTCGATATTGTTGATGGTGGTGGGCTGTCCCCACAAACCAACCTGAGCCGGGAACGGTGGCTTAATCCGCGGATACGGGCGTTTGCCTTCGAGTGAATTCATCAGCGAGGATTCTTCGCCGCAGATATAAGCGCCGGCACCCCGGTGAATGACGATTTCAGTTGAAAAATTCTTACCGAGAATCTGCTTGCCTACATATCCCTTTGCATAGGCTTCATCCAAAGCTTTCTGAAGGATGTTGATCCATTTTACATACTCACCACGGATGTACACATAGGCCACCTGGATCTGCATGGCATAACAGGCGATCAGGGTTCCTTCAATAAACAGATGGGGATTAAACTCAAAAATCTGGCGGTCTTTGAATGTACCTGGTTCGCCTTCATCACCATTACAGGCCAGATAGCGAACCTTATCCCCCTTCGGCATGAAACTCCATTTCATTCCGGTAGGAAAGCCTGCTCCGCCGCGACCGCGCAGACCCGACTTTTTCACTTCATTAATCACATCATCGGGTGTTTGTTCCAGCGCTTTTTTAAATCCGGAATAGCCACCATGTTCTTCATAGACCGCGAGTTTATGAAGGTCTTTGATATCGGGAAGAAGCACCTTTTCGTAATTATCGAGTAAACCCATCTTACCGTCCCAACTCTTTCAGTAACGCATCCACTTTCTGGATGGTCAGGTTTTCCACATAATCATCATTGACCTGCATGGCCGGGGCTGTTCCGCAGGATCCCAGACATTCCACTTCTGAAACCGTAAACAGCTGATCAGCCGTGGTTTCGCCGTGTTTCACTTTCAGTTCGGTTTCCAGGTGATGAAGGATGGACCGGGCCCCATTCAGGCTGCAGGAAACATTCGCACAAACCTGAAGGTGATATTTCCCAACCGGTTGTTTGTTGTACATGGTATAGAAAGAAACCACACCATACACGTTGGCAACCGGAATGGCCAGAACGTCAGCAACGGCCTGAATGGCCTCACCGGAGATCCAATTTCCGTTTTGTTCGTGGGCAATCCATAGAACCGGCATAACCGCTGAATCTGCAGTGGGATATTTCTTCCGCTCCGCCTCGATCCGTTTTAAATTTTCTGCTGTGAACTGAAACATTACACTTGGTGATTGGTGATTAGTGATTGGTCAACTGGCTTCTGGCTTCTGGCTTCTGGCTACTGGCTACTGGCTACTGGTTACTGGCTTTTTCCCCTTACTTATCCGCTTCGCCCATCACCGGATCCAGAGATCCGATAATGACCACGGTATCTGCCATCTGCGACCCTTCAAGCAGAATAGGAAGAGATTGCAGATTCACAAAACTCGGACTGCGGATTTTCAGGCGCCAGGGATGACCGGTTCCATCGCTTTGAATGAAAAATCCCAATTCGCCCTTGGATGACTCGATGGCCTGATACACCTGTCCTTTTTCGGGACAGACTCCCCAATCGGTCAGCATAAAGTCGTGGATCAGGCCTTCCATGGTGTGGTAAACCTCTGATTTCCAGGGGTAAACCTGCTTGGCATAATCGGCACGAACCGGACCGGGGGTGGTCAGTTTATCGAGACATTGTTCGACGATGCGGACCGACTCGTAAAACTCTTTCATTCTGACTTCATAACGGGCCAGCGAGTCGCCTTCATTGCTGAGGGGAACATCAAAGTTGACGTCGGTATACTTGAGATAGGGATGCGTTTTGCGCAGGTCCCAGTTTACACCCGATGCTCTCAGATTGGGTCCGGTCAGACCAATTCCTGTTGCAGTCGGACCATCAATATAACCGATTCCGGCGGTCCGCTGAAGGAAAATTTTGTTACGGTTCAGCAGTTTTTCCCATGATTGAACATGAGCCGGGAACTGTTTGATAAAGGTTTTGATGGCCTGAATGGTTTCGGGCGAGATATCAGAGGCCAGTCCGCCGATACGGGAATGAGACACGGTAAATCGTGCCCCCGTCAGCAAATCGAAAATGTCGTAAATCCGCTCCCGCTCCCTGAAGGTATGAAGGAACACGGTCAGTGCGCCGGTATCCATGATCATGGTTCCCAGCCAGAGCAGGTGGCTCGAGATCCGGGCCATTTCGCACATCATGGTCCGGATCCATTGGGCCCGTTCGGGGACTTCGATGGCAGCCGCTTTTTCCACGGCCAGGCAGAGTGCCACATTGTTCGAATAAGGCATCATGTAATCCAGCCGGTCGGTATAAGGCATGAACTCATGATAGGATTTGTTTTCGGCCAGTTTTTCCATGGCCCGGTGCAGGTAACCCAATTCCGGAATGGCCCGTGTGATGGTTTCCCCATTCATTTTCAGAACGATACGCAGCACCCCGTGAGTGGCCGGATGGGAGGGACCCATGTTGATGACCATTTCGGATTCGAGCGGATCGCTGCCTTCAAGCGTTACAAACGTGTGTTCGTCTTCGAGCAGCCGAAGCAGCTCATCGGTGGTTTTGGGCTGGCTCATGGTTGATTCCATCAGTGGCCGCCGGAAGGAAGGGGAATCGATCCTTCGATTCCGATCAGCGGGAATTCTTTCCGGAGGGGGTAATATTCAAAATCCTGGGGCATGTACATGCGACGCAGATCGGGATGACCGGTAAACGTGACACCGTACATATCAAATACTTCGCGCTCCATCCAGTTGGCAGCCGGCCATATATCGGATACCGTCGGACAGGTCAGATCCGATTCGTCCACGCGGGTGACCAGACGGAGAAACCAGGCCTGAGTGAGGTTTCTGAGGTGATAAATAACCTCATACCGTTCTTCATCGGTAAACCGGTCCGTTCCTAGGCAATCGGTGATAAAGTTGAAACCGGTCTGATCGCGCAGATAGCGGCAAACAGCCGGCACATCGGTTTTTTTAAAATAAAAAGTCAGTTCACCGCGATGTGTTTCTTCACGGAGGATGGAACCGGAAAAGGCAGTCCGGAAGGCATCCATGGCTTGCTCAAACGTCATATTACCGATCCATCAGCACCGAGTGCTGTCCGATTTTTTCCTGAATCTGCATCAGTGCATTGATCACGGCATCGGGACGGGGCGGGCATCCGGGAACGTAAACATCGACCGGAATGAATTCATCAATTCCCTGTGTGACCGGATAGGAGCGGAACATGCCGCCGGTAGATGCGCAGGCACCCATGGCGATACACCATTTAGGGTCGGGCATCTGATCCCAGATTTTCCTGACTACCTTGCTCATTTTATAGGTACAGGTGCCGGCAACGAGCAACAGATCGGCCTGACGGGGTGAAAACCGGAACACTTCTGAACCGAAACGGGCCACGTCATACCGTGGACCTGCAAAAGCCATCAGTTCAATACCGCAGCAGGAAAGACCCATGGGCATGGGCCAAACGGCATTTTTTCTGGCCCAGTTGGCCAGTGCATCCACCGTGGTGGTGATATATCCTTCGCCGAACGCGCTTTCTACTCCCATTCCAACACTCCCTTTCTGATGATATAAAAATACCCCACAAACAACAGCGCGATGAAAATGATCATTTCGATCAGGGCGAAGAGGCCGAGGGCATCAAACTGAACCGCCCACGGATACATGAACAGAATTTCAACATCGAAGACCACAAAGATCATCGCCACCATGTAGTACTTAACCGAGAACCGTTCATGAGCGGTTCCAACCGGTTCCATCCCACTTTCGTAGGGCGAGTTCTTGACTTTATTGGGCCGTTTCGGGCCAATGAAGTTTGTGGCGATCAGGGAAACCACGCCGAAACTGACGGCGAGGAAGATGAGGAAAAAGACCGGTAAATACTGTTCAATCATGTAGCGGTCACCGAGGTAAAAAATGAAGCCCGAAGATACCAAGGGGGGGGTGTAAAATCAAACCGGACCGGCAACGGACACCATCGAAACCAGAATCCGGTCTTCATGGTGTCATTTCTCTGGCTGTAACTTCTCAGTTTACAATCGTAAAACCCAAGATCAATTGAATACCAGACCTGTCAGCAAAACCCTCATCGGCCAAAAAATAGGCCTGTAACTGTGGCTCAAGAACCACAGTTTTGTTGATGGGCCAGGAATACCCGAAGCCAAAATCGAAATAGACCGGAAATCTCTCAGTATTAACGGGGTGGGTCATTTTATCCACAGTATTCTGGCTGATTCCAGCCTCTATTGCTGTTGAGAAATAGGCAAGTTGGGTCAGATAATACCTCAAAGTCGGTCCGGCAAGCAAATACAATGTTTCTCCTGAAAACTCCTTGCCCTCCAGGTTTTCATAAGCTGCAGTGACTGCGAAACCAAATCCCGTCTGATTTGATTTCATCCGGGTAAAAGAAGCCGTCAGATCGGTAAAAATCCGTGAATAATCTTCCACCCCCTTCACCTTTTCATAGGAATAGGAAGCCGACCCTGAATACAAACTAGTGCCCGACCTGATTAACAATTGCCCGTTTACTTCTTTGCTGACCAACGCAAGGAATAAAGCCACCAACCATTTAATCATACGGATATCCTTATTATTTAAAGTCAAAAGTACGTTTTTCCAATTTTTCATAAAAATTCATTCCAGGCCACATAATGAACTATCCATTCAGACATGTAATCTCTGCCCTGCGGCAACATCGGGGCCTTCTGGCACCAATTGACTGTTGATTTCCGGATGGTTATCATCCGGTTTTTGCAAAGGATGCACCATGATCCGTTCATTTATCATTACCAGCCTGATAATTCCGATCCTGATGGGTTGTCAGCGAGCGCCTTCGCAGGACAGTGAGTTTGTTTCTGTCAGTTCACGTTTGATGGAAGCCTGGCTGGAACAGAATCCGGAACTGGCCACCTACCTGGGCGATCACCGCTGGGATCACCGGATTAACGATTACTCGGAGGCCGGGTTGCAGGCTTCACGCCGGTTGGTCATTTCCTATCGTGACAGCATACTGGCTCTTTCACCCTCAGGTCTCAACGAAGCCAACCGTGTGGACCGCCAGATTCTCCTGAATCAGCTTAACTATTTCCTTTTCTCGGCAGATACGCTGAAAGAACACACGTGGAATCCGCTGATTTACAATGCCGGGAATCTGATTTATCCTTTGCTGTCACGGGAATTTGCCCCGCTTCCCCAACGTCTCCAATCGGTCAGGGCACGGTTGCAGGCCATTCCGGAAATGCTCACCGCTGCCCGGGAGAACCTGAAAAATCCACCGGTGGTCTTTGTCAATACGGCGATCCGGCAGAATCAGGGATCGATCTCCCTCATTGCTGAAGGATTGACTCCATTTATCGAGCAGGCGCCCGATCTGGCAGGTGATCTCCAACCAGCCCAGGAAGCCGCCATTGCTGCTCTGCAGGACTACCAGGATTGGTTAACCACCACCCTTTTGCCACAAGCCAATGGCGATTTCCGGATCGGAAAGGAACGCTTTAACCGAAAGCTCTCCTATGTACTGGAATCGGATCTGGAAACTGAAACGATTCTGACATCGGCCCAAAGCGACCTCAGAAAAACGCAGGATGAATTATTCGACACGGCCCGACCCTTGTTTGCCTCCTGGTTCCCCGACAGCAGTCTGACCGATCGAAAAAATGTAATCCGCACGGTGCTGAACCGTCTTTCAGACAATCGTCCGACTGCAGAAACCATTGTTGCTCAGGCCGCTGCCGATCTGGATTCCATCACGGCTTTCGTCAGACAGGCCGGATTGATCACCGTACCGGATGAGCCGGTAAAACTGATCGTGATGCCCGAGTTTCAGCGAGGAGTGGCTGTGGCTTATTGTGACTCCCCCGGCCCGCTTGAAAAAAACGGAGAAACCTTCTATGCCATCTCCCCGCCACCCGCCGACTGGACCGCAGACCGGGTAACCTCGTACTTCAGAGAATACAACACCCACATGCTCAGAAACCTGACGGTTCATGAAGCCATGCCGGGACAT